>DATIHS010000038.1:0-11451 GCA_035480475.1 Patescibacteria group bacterium | reverse complement strand
GTTGACGATCATCTGGATACGGTTAATGTTGGTACTAAAGATAGCCACAAAAATGCGGCCTGGCGCTTGGTCCATGATGTCGATAAAGCTTTGTTCAAGGGTGCTTTCCGACGGTGTACGGCCAGCACGTTCGGTGGTTGTGCTTTCACTTAACAGGGCCATTACGCCCTCGTTGCCGAGTTCTTTGAGGCGTTCTGTATCGGTGCGCTCGTGGTCGAGTGGGTTGGGGTCCAGACGGAAGTCACCAGTGTTAACAAGGCGACCAACAGGCGTATCCAGCACAATACAAGTGCTCCCGGGGATTGAATGGGTGATGCGTACAAACTCCACAAAGAACGAGCCAACTTTGAGCCGCTCGTGGGTGTTTTCATTCATCATGATAGTTTTGAGTTCAAAGCCCTCGGGCATAGGTAAGCCGAAGTTTTCAAAGATTTCTTCGACGCGTCCGATGCTGAATTTAGAGCCGTAAATAGGTGCGGGAAATCTGGGCACAATATGTGGCAAGCCACCGATGTGGTCCAAGTGGCCATGCGTAATCAAGTAGCCACGTAATTTGTGTTTGATACTCTCGAGGTACGTTGTGTCACAGATACCATAATTGATACCTGGCAAGTCAACGCCCAAGTCGTTGCCGCAGTCCATGATGACGGCGTCGTTCATATATTCGACGAGGACCATATTCTTGGAGCCGCCGCCGTCCATTCCGCCCAAGCCGATAATCTTCAAACGTGGGCTATCATCGATGACGTTAGCCCGTGGTTTTTCTTCGTTAGAATTGGCCTCTACATACTGGCTGAGGGTGCGGTTGGCATCTTCCTGGGCGCGCTTTTGGGCGCGGATAGCTGCGCCGCGGGAGACCCCGCGTGAACCACCGTTGCCATTGGATTGATTGGCTTGATTGCCATTCTGTTTAGGTTTTTTTGGTTGCATAAGTTTCCTTTCTGCTTATTCGAAAGAGTTTTAAAGTTTTTCGAGAATTAAGGGGATGGTGGCAAAATCATCAATTAAGGTTTGCCGAAGTTCCCCGTTATATAAGGCCGCAGCGGGATGGAAAAGCGGCAAATACACTAAGCCGTTAAAACGCTTAGGTTTGCCGTGCACCTCGCTGATCTTGAGGCCAGGGAGCAAGCTGTCCATGCTATGCCGTCCCAGCGCCACGATGAGTTTTGCCTTGATAATATCTAGTTGTTGCTTCAGGTACGGTAAGAATGCTGCCTTTTCGTCCGGCAGCGGGTCACGGTTACTTGGTGGCCGGTATTTAACGATGTTTGTAATGTAAATGTCCTCACGCTTTAAGCCAATCATCTCGAGCATCTCATTCAAAAACTTCCCTGCCGCCCCTACAAAGGGCTCGCCCTGCAGGTCTTCATTTTTGCCAGGTGCCTCGCCCACAAAGACGATGTCGGCGTCGGGATTACCAACACCAAACACGAGTTGCGTGGCTTGTTTAGCCAAGTCTTCACAGACCTTACTTTTGACAATTTGTTCGGCTAGTTCATCCAGTTGTTGCTGTTTAGTATGGGAGGCGGTCATCTTACTTCTTTGCTTTAAAGGCTTTCACAATTAAACGGATGCCGAGGACGGCTAGGACGAGCGTGCCGAGGTATTCCCAGTAGCTCCCAGTGTCAAACGCGCGGGTGATGAGTAGATATGCTAGTACGAGGCCGACTATCCCCATGCCCAAGCGGGCGGGACGGGTTTTAAATTGGTGGGGGGTGTGTAGGTTGTACATCGGTTGCTTACTTTTTAGCTTGTTCGCGGGTGACTTGCTTCATGCTGAGCTGCAGTCGGCCTCTGTCGTCAATGGCGACGAGCTTAACGGTGACTTTATCACCTTCTTTGACAACATCGCTAGGTTTTTCAACCCGTTCTTCCTTCATTTCAGAGACGTGTACTAAACCGTCTTTGCCTGGTAATATCTGCACAAACGCGCCAAAGTCCATAACGCTGACCACTGGAACATCGCTGTAGATCTTGCCAACTTCTGGTTCTTCTGTGAGGTGCTGGATGTATTGGATCGCACCGTCAATGGATTTCTTGTCAGGACTGGCAATGAAGACCGTACCGTCGTCCTTAATATCAATTTCGGCACCGGTTTCAGCAATGATCTTGTTGATTGTTTCCCCACCCTTACCAATCACTTCACGAATCTTTTCAGGGTTAATCTTGATGCTCTCGACTCGAGGCGCGTATGGGCTCATTTCTTGGCGTGGTTGCTTGAGTATATCCGTCATGTGTTCCAGGATGTGGGCCCGGCCGGCTTTACCTTCTTCGAGTGCTTGTTTGAGCACTTTAACCGGCAAACCATGAACCTTCATGTCCATTTGCAAGGCTGTAATACCTTTAGCAGTACCCGCAACTTTGAAGTCCATGTCACCAGCAAAGTCTTCGGCATCGGCGATGTCGCTCAAAACATACGGCTTGTCGCCATCCATCATGAGGCCCATGGCGATACCGCTAACGGGAGCCTTCAAAGGCACCCCGGCGTCCATCAACGCCAGGCAGCTTGAACACGTGGCTGCCATGCTGGTACTGCCGTTCTGACTCATAATTTCAGTCACCGAACGGATAGCGTACGGAAAAACGTCCTCCTCAGGAATGACTGCCAAAAGTGCCCGTTCGGCCAAGGCGCTATGGCCAATCTCGCGGCGGCCCGGGGAGCCAAGGCGACGGACTTCGCCCACCGTGTAGCCAGGGGCGTTGTAGTGGTGCATATAGCGCTTTTGGGCATCATTACGCTCCATAGTGTCGAGTAATTGGGCGTATGAAGTTGGTGCTAACGTGACAATATTCAAGGCTTGCGTGACACCACGCGTAAACAGCGCTGAGCCGTGCGCTCGTGGCAAGAATCCAACTTCCGAGCTCAAAGGGCGGATTTCAGTCAGTTTGCGGCCATCAGGACGGACACTTTCCTCTACAATCCCGTTGCGGACATCTTTATGTAACGCCAGCGTAAAGGCTTCATCATAATCATCTTTGAGGTCTGTATAAGCGTCTTCACCAATTTCTTCAGTAAAGTGGTCATGCATGGCGATACGGAGGTTTTCCACCAGGGCATTACGTTCAGGATAAGCTGCCCGCAAATTAGCCCCCAATTTGCCACTCAGCCAGGTTTCTACGCGCTGCTGTAAATCCGTGTCAGGTAAGGTTAATTCATACTCCTGCGGGGTAACGCCAACTTTTTCTAACAATTCCTGCTGCAATTTGATCGCCGGCTGCATGGCAGCGTGGGCAAATTCCAGCGCTTCAACAACCTGTTCTTCACTCACTTCGTTGGCACCAGCTTCTACCATTATAATAGCGTCTTTTGTGCCAGCTACCACGAGGTCGAGGGGTCCTTCAGTGAGCTGTTCTTGCGAAGCAAAAGGCACCAACTTGCCGTCAACCAAACCAATGCGCAAGCCTGCTATAGGACCGTCGAATGGTGCACCAGTGAGCATAAAGGCAGCGCTCATGGCGATCATGGCAATCATATCTGGCCGGAAAGTCGGATCCATACTCAAAACGGTGGCTACACCTTGGACTTCGTGCCGGTAACCCTTCGGCCATAACGGACGGATAGGCCGGTCAATCAAGCGGCCAATCAAAACGGCATCATCAGATGGTCGCCCTTCCCGCTTCACAAAACGCGAACCACTGATTTTACCAGCAGCGTAGAACTTTTCTTCGTAATCAATGCTGAGCGGAAAGTAATCCATGCCTCTAATCGGCGCTTTGCCGACCATAGCTGTGCCCAGCACAACCGTTTCGCCATAGCGCACAAAGACGCTTGCGCTCGTGCGGAAACCAACGCGGTTAACCTCCAAGGTCAAGGTCTGGCCGCATAGTTCGGTCTCGACACTAATTATCTTTTTACCGTAAGGATTTATAGTACTCATGTACAGTTTTCTCCCGGAGCAGTCGTCCGCAAGGTGCAAATATACAAACCATCCTTGTGCTTGGTGCGACGGGTGTATATCTGGTCTCTGCGGCCGAAATACTCTTTATTACATTAATGTGCACAAGCTTGCCCCATCGTTGAAGATGAGACCATGTTTGGACAAATTATTTGCGCAAACCCAGCTTTTTGGTCAGCTCCAAATAGGCTTTGGTGTCTTGACTGGCCAGGTACTTTAATAGGCGTTTGCGTTTGCCAACAGCCTGCAACAGCCCGCGGCGGGCCATAAAATCATGCTTGTGGGTCTTCAAATGCTGGGTGAGTTCTTTGACACGTTCGGTCAAAATGCCAACCTGGACTTGTGGTGAACCAGTGTCTTTCTTGCCAGTCTGTAAATCAGCAACAATCTTCTGCTTCTTCTCTGATGAAATCATGTAACTCCTGTATTTCTATTAAAAGAGAATGATGGCGTTAGCTCGATAGTACCATACTTGCCCCTGTTAAGCAAGTTCGAAATAGGAGTCAGGGTGTTGTAAGCGTTGAGAGGTCTACTTCGGTTATTGCTTGGCTGTCCGCAAGGCTAAATTGTCCAACCTTGGTGCGGCGGAGGGCGCTCATGTAGGCACCTGTGTTAAGCGTTTTGCCGATGTCTTCTACTAGAGAGCGGATATACGTGCCGGAGGAGACCTTAGTAGTGAATTTGACCTCTGGGTAGCGGTATTCAACGTCTCTCAGCTCGTAAATCGTCACTTTGCGAGGCTCAATGGTAACTTCTTTGCCTGCCCTGGCCAATTTGTAGGCCCGCTGGCCATTTACCTTAATAGCTGAATATGCGTGGGGCGTTTGCATAATTTCACCTGTAAACCGTGCTAAAACGTCGTTCAGCTCCTCAGTAGAGGGCTCATAAGCCGATACAGATGTCTTTTCCCCTTCGTCGTCGCCTGTGGTGCTGGTTTGGCCCAGTTTCATGGTGACCTCGTACACCTTGTCCAGTTTTGAGAATTCACCAGCCCGTTTGGTGTAACTGCCGACTAGAATAATCATCAAACCCGTGGCCAAGGGGTCGAGGGTGCCAGCATGGCCGACTTTGGGCTTTTTAAGCCCAGTTTCGCGCTTTATTTGGCCGCGAATCTTGGCTACGATGTCAAAAGAAGTCCAACCCGAAGGTTTATCAACCAGTAAGATACCGTCCATATAAAGAGGAGTATAGCCTATAAGACTGGTGGGGTGGCCGGATTGCTATCTGAACCGTTGGCAGTTTCCCCAGTTGCGTTAGCAGCTGGTGGCTCTGCTGGTGGCATCAAGGGTGGTGGCACGGGCGGAGGCGCTGTGGCGTTGATCACCGAAGCAGCGGTACTATCTAATGGAAGCCCGGGATCCTGTGGCACGAGGCCTGGAGGTAAGCCGGGGTCAGAAGCAACCGAAGTGTCGGCAGGAGGTAGGACTGGTGGAGGCGTGACCGCTTGGGGTACGTCAAAATCAGATGCCGATGCCGTCGCTACCGCTGGAATATCACCCAGGTTCAGGTCCATTGGACTGGCATTGAGCGCCTGGATGGGTTCTATGGACGGGTTGGGCGAAACCTTAACTGCTTCAGAAACAGCGTCTCGGGCGGCGTTGATATCGTCCGTGCCAGCTCCCTCGACACCCGATGTGTCGGCAGGTGGCGTATCTGTCGCAGACGTATCAGCTGCAGATGGATTAAGCGGCTCTAGGTGTGGACTATCAACTGATTTTTCAAGTTCAGTCAAGGTATCGGTAGAGGGCGCCTCAACGGGGGGGACAGGTGGTTCTACTGGAACTGTTTCTACTGGCTCTGGGGCTGGTTCTTGGGCTGGCTCCGGCGCGGGTGTAATAGGCTCCAGCTGTATTGGCGTTGCAGTGGGCTCAGGAACAGTATCGTCCGCTGCATCATCAGCTGTAAGCGGTTGTAATGGCACGAGTGGATCAAGCGTAGGTGGTTCAGAGGCGATGGGAGATGGTGGTTTGGCATTCACAACGTCTGGCTCAGGCAGCGATGGTTCTGGACTAGCCGGGGTTGCGGGTCCCTCCGAATGTGAAAGTAATGGTCCGGTAGGTGTAGTTACACTGAGCGGATCGGTGCTGGGACTCAGTCCCTCTGGTTCGGTGTTAGCCGTTAACTTACCACCAAGAATGGGTGGTTCAAGTACGAGTGGAGGGCGACTACCATCTGCTGGCTCTGTTGCCGGTTCAGCAGGCGGTTCGGCGGATGGCTCGGCTGCCAGCTCATCATCCAGCGGCTTAAGCTGGCCATTATCATCAATCTTTATCTGTGGAGCCTCAGCATCTAGCTCCTCTTCCTCTTGTGGCTCGGGTAAGCTTTCGGAAGGCTTTTCGCCATGATCAATATCGAGAGATCCGTCGGCATTCGTCTTAGCTTCTGGTTCCCCGTCACTATTCTCATCCTCTGTACTGGCATCAGCGTTGTCGTCTGACGTTGACGCATCATCCAATGGAAGAGCTTTCTTTTCTTCGAGTTCACTCGCAATCAATTGCTGGTTGGCGCCAGCGGCCATAAGCTTGGCACTGGCTTGCATAGTGGCGGAAGAGGTTTTTTCATTACTAAAGCGGTGGGTTTCAGCCACAATACCGGTCAATAAGGCCGTCGCTGTTTGGGCATCCACCTCAGCCTTGAGGTCGTCGTTCAGTTCGACCAGCATTTCACATAGGCTGCTGGCCTGTGGGTTGGCCCAGTTGATGCTGCCGAGCGCTTCCTCTTGCTGTGTGGTAACTGCCATAACTGTGGCATCGTGCAAAATACGGCCGTGGGTCGTAATTGCTTGGTCGAGGTCCTGCTGCTGGCTCACGCCGAGGGCAACGACAACTTCAACGTTAAAGTCACCTTGGCTAAACTCGAGGTCTTTGTCGGAAATAGACGTCCTATAAGGAGTGATAAAGATCTTGACCATCTGGTCTTCGACTTTGTAACGCAGCTTGTCGGCCTTGGATTTGTCCAGGGCAATAATAAAGTCTCGTAAAGAATCGGTGTTCTTCTCTAATGTCTTTTCGGGCTGTAAAAACTCAATGGTACTCGGCGTTTTGCCGCTATAGACGGCCGTAGCATGCTTATCGAGCTGGTTAAGCAGCAACGTTAAACCAATCGCGGCCGACAGTTGATCAACCGAGGGGTTGTTACTGACGGTAACGAGAATGTTAGTCGCCTGCTTAAGACGCTCGAGGAGCTGACTTTTTTGAGTATCCATTTTTGTTTTTGATCCTCTAGCGACAAGCCTACCATATATATAAGCATAAGTAAAGTAATTTTGGTGCCAAACTTTACAAGAGAACCAACAGATGGTACATTCAGGGTCTAAGGTATATAACCATAAGCAAAAAGGAAGTCTTACGCAATGCCCATTATTAAATCAGCCAAAAAGCGTGTCCGGGTTGCCCGCAAGGCAACGGTACGCAATGCCAAAACCAAGCGCAGCCTGAAGGCCGCTTTGAAGTCATTCCACGCAAGCATTAGTGGTGCAAACCACGCCAAGGCGCAGAGCGCCCTCGACAAAGCTGCTAAGAAGGCCGTTATGCACAAGAACAAGGTTGCCCGTAAGAAGCGCCAGTTGGCTCGCGCAGCGAAAGCTGCAGGCGTTAAAACAACGAGTTCTGCCCGCAAGACTGCAGCCAAAAAAGCCGCTCCTAAGAAAGCTACCGCCAAGAAACCTGCAGCCAAAAAGACCCCGGCAAAAAAACCTGCCGCCCGCAAAGCCCCCGCCAAGAAGAAATAATCAGCCACTGCTGAGTGATAACAGATAGGCCTGAACGGCGTCGTCAGCGTCGATAGACTTTGTTTTGAGGTCTTTGTCGAGCTGGGCCAGATGATGAATCAGGTCTTTGAGCGCTGCCAGGCTCAGGCGGTTCGTAATACCCCTGCTCTTCCGAACCACAAATGGATTGAGTCTAGCTTCTCTGGCAACGTCGGCCTCACTTTTGTCGCCAGCTGTTTTGACGAGTGCTAAAACATGCAGTTGCCAAGCTAACATGGCAATGATTTGCTGCGGTTCAACACGCGCCGCCCGTTGCTCTTTATATAACTCCATCATGCGCTTCTGTTGGCCGGCAAAAGCGGCATCCAGTAACTGGAAAATTGTGCTTTGCGGAGTTGGTTCGGTCAGTAAATCAATCTGTTGGCGTGTGATATTCGGCTCATACGTCAAGAGCTTCTGGAGTTCGTTTACTAGCAACTGCTGGTCAGTCCCCAGCCTCTCAATAAGGTAGCGCGCATCATTAGTATTTAACGAACCTCCGGCCTGCTTGGCTTCGTCGACCAGCCATTTGACCAGAGTATTTTCATCCAATTCATTAAACTCCTGGTATTGCGTCACTTTTTTGAGCAACTTGTAGTACCCCGAACGTTTGTCCAGCTTCGGCTCATAGACAATCAGGTCCGTTGTCTCTGGCAGCTCGGTCAGCAGCTTTTCCGCCTGTTCTATAAACACCTTATTGGCGCTCGGCGCCCGTAAAACGACCAATTTGCGACTAGCCAAAAACGGCAGGCTTTCCAGAGCTTCTCGTAGACGGTCATATTCGGCCTCTTCCCCATCGAGCTTCTCCAAGCCCATGTCTGTATATTCTTTAACAAATTTAGACACCCGCCGATCCAATTCAGCCTTGAGCGCAAAACTATTACTCCCGGTTAGTGTCGTTAAACCCATGTACAGATTGTATCAACGCCTCTGATGAAAAGCACATCCGATACGCAAGATGAATAATTATTGCTTAGCCGCGGCCGCGACGGTTGACGTGTTTGCCTTTATAGCCACGACGGCCATCATTGCGCTGTCGACCACCAAAGTAATTGTCTGGAAGCGGTTGTTTCTGGGAGATCGCAATTTGTCGCTTCCCTTGCTGGAGTCGGCCCACCGGATCGTTTGGCAGGCGGCGCGGTGAACGTTGTATGACAGGAGCCTCAGGAAGGGCTGGTGCTTTTGGCACTTTAACTACAACAGCAGGCACACCGCCTGGATGAACGCGCGGTTCAAGTGGTTCGTCGTTCGGCTGTGGTACTGTAGTTTTGTCTGTGTCGTAGGGGCGTGTGTTGACCACCTGTTCTTGCATCATCACAGCGGCGGTTTTATCAACTTGATGCTTTTCTGCAACCATTTTGAGCACCGTATGTGGAATGTGTACTATCACTACCCGCGGCTTATCTTGATCTTCGCCAGGTAGGATAATCCGTATTTTGGCGCCGCGATTGGCATCGAGTAATGGCTTAAGAAACTGTTCAACACTCGGTGGGACACTGCCTGGATGAAGATTGTATTGCTCCACAAGGTTAGCAACTGAGCCATAGCCAAACTGCTCTGCTAAAGCTTCACCGGTCGCAACATCATCATCATTCCATTTGTGTTCAACAGCCTTTACAGTGACTTTATGGCTCAAATCAACGCTTGAACCTAAAACATCATCCACTGCTAGTTCTGCTAAATCAGCCCGCTCTTCGGCTAAATGCTGGTTTGGAATGCTTTCGGATTGCAAACCCTGGTCAGCGCGTTCATCTTCTGCAGATGCCATGCCAATAATACTGACGCTCTTAATGTCACTCCACTGGTCACGCGGCAAGGCTTGTTCAATAAGAGAGGCGACTTGTTGGTCGCTGTCTTTCTGGTCAGATGGGTTAACTTCAAAGTCTCTTTGGTAAGCATTAAGGACATCGCCCGGTACCGATATGTCCAGTTCAGTCGGGTTTTGTGGCACGGCTACAGGTGTATCAACTGTCTCGACAACCGCTACTGGATGGGTCGTCGTAACCGTTTCGTGGGTGGTCTGCCCGGCAGCCAAGAGGCCGGCAGTTATGAGCATAGCGCCGCCAATACGCGCCGTTTTGGAAGGCGTGGGGTGGTCGTTACCATGTACTTCACCCGTGTCGGGGGAAACTTTAACATCATACGGATTACCGGGATCGAGCATCACGGCATCAGGTGGAGCAACTGGTTCAATATCTGTGTTCATTGCTTTTTGTTTTACTTTACTGAAGTATATTTTAGCAAATATTTGCTATTTTGTCAATTTCTGGCAATGAGGGCACAAGTGTGTGCCGCGGCCGGCAACACGTGTTTTGACTATGATAGTACCGCAGCGTGGGCACGCCAGGCCTTCGCGACGGAAAACGCGGGCAAAGCTCAGGTAACTGCCCTTTTTGCCTTCGGCATTTACATAATTCCTATCTGTTGAGCCACCCTTTTCGATGGCCAGGTTTAAAACGTAGCGCAGTTCTTCGTATAGTTTGTTAAATTTGGCCTGGGAGAGGTTTTTGACCAGCGTTGAGGGGTGGATTTTGGCGCCCCAGAGTGATTCGTCGGCATAAATGTTGCCAACACCGGCAATGACGGTTTGGTCCAGCAACGCAGCCTTAATGTTTGTGTTCGGCCGTTTCATGAATCGTTCATAAAACTGCACTTGAGTAAAATCTGCAGCCAATGGCTCGGGCCCAACTTTCTGGAAGAAATCAATGTTCTCGACTTCAACGGTTGGGTAGAGCTTCATCCAGCCGAACTTGCGGAAGTCATTGAAGAACAATTGGCTGCCGTCGTTGAACGACAGTGTCACTCTCGTACTTTTATCTGGTAACTGGCCGACTAAACTGTCGTTCGGGTGCCCTGCCCCAAAGGTTTCACCACTGCCGCGGTAGACCATTTGGCCAGTCATTTTCAGGTGTGTGACGAGCGTGTGTTCAGTGTCCAAATCGATGAGCAAAACTTTAGCACGCCGACGTACGTCTATAATACTGGCGCCAATTAAAAATTGTTCGATGTCTGATTTGGCGTTAGGAAAGTTCTTGGGCCAGTCAAAATTAACCGCGGCAATTTGCTTGCCCGGTAAAAATTGACCCAAACCCCGTTTGACTGTTTCAACCTCTGGTAACTCCGGCATGGTTTTTTAATTGTAACAGGTTGTTTTTGTTACAAAGCCATTCTTAACATGTGTCTTGCCTGAGCACGGGGCCACGTATCTTCAGCTGCAGTAGCGCAGTTGTGGAGGGCCGAAATAACCATTTGGTTTTCTTGTCCGTAAAAACTTACACAAAAATCTCCTGGGGCATCTATGGTTTCCCGCACAAGCTTTGAAAGATGTTTAGTGAATTCATGACCATCCCCAAGCTCGGCACCTATTAAGCGCCTCGTGAGCATGATTTCTGCTGTATCTTCTAAAGTTGAAAACTGATCTTCGGGACTAATTGTATATTTCATGACAGAAATTGTAGTAAGAAATATCTAATATGAAAAGTTTAAGCTACTATTTTCAATTTTTTTCCATTATTTTTTGTTTTTTATATCATATATGCGATCTTTTTTATCTAGTACAATAGAGCTATGGCCGATTCGCTCGCAAGCTTGCTTGATGGTACGCGGTACCAGGAACCTCCTGAGGTTCAGGTTATTAAAGATTTCCTACGTGAGCATTACCAGGCTGATTGCCAAGTAACCGTCCAGCAACGACAAATTGTTATAACAGTGAAGGGTGCTTCTCTAGCTGGCGCTCTTAGAATGCGTCTGCATCAACTGCAGGCGTTATGCCAGACAGATAAACGTTTGGTTATTAGGATTCGTTAA
>DATIHS010000037.1:0-4312 GCA_035480475.1 Patescibacteria group bacterium | reverse complement strand
AAAATATTGCTCATGCTTGCATTGCCAAATGAGGTCAGGAATACTGGTGCGCATAAAGGAGTTTTTATGGCACGACGCATGGGACTAGTAGCGGAGGCTAATTTCGAAGCGCTGGCCGCTAACCCCTATCCGGGTCGTGGTATTGTAATGGGCCTGGGCAAAACTGGGGCCAATGCACTGCAAGTCTACTGGGTTATGGGCCGGGACGATGACTCACGAAACTGCTTGCTAACACGTCGAGACGCTGTTGTTCGGACTGCAGCGTTTGACGAAAGCAAGGTCGATCCGATGCAACGCAATTCTCCTTTCTACAATGCGATGGATAGTTTTGGTAATACCCATGTGGTAACAAGTGGTGAACAAACTGTTGCTATCATGCATGGTCTAAGAGAAAAAAACCGTAGCTTTGCCGACACCGTCGTCAATTATCACCCTGAGGAAGATAAGCCTCACTATACCCCGCGTATATCCGGTGCCCTCTACATTGGTAGTCGCTTGCAGTTTGAATACTCGATTATCAAGCGAGGAGAATCCGATAAGCAAGTAGAGCGACCTTTTTACACTGGTGATCTGTCTACCTACGGCGAAGATGGGCTAGGCGTGTGTGCTCATACCTACAAAGGAGACGGTGATCCGTTGCCGTCTTTCGACCAGGAACCGTACCTAGTGCCCTTGGGCGAAGACATGCAGGATACTGCCAGATTGTTTTGGGATGCTTTAAACCCTGCTGATCGCGTTGGAATCGCCGTTAAACAATTTAATCTCCAAAGCCACGAAGTTGACTTCCACATCATCAACGCTTTAGAAGCGGCTTAGGCTACTGGCTGACGACTTGGTTATAAACCGCTAAGGTTTGCTCGGCCATCCGCTGCCAGGAGTACTGGGACACTTGCTCGCGGCCGGTTTGAATGAGCGACTGGCGGATTTCTTCATCAGTAATGACCGTTTGGATTTTGCCTGCCATGTCATTAACGTCGGTTGGGTCAAAGTAGACGGCAGCACCTTTGTAGATTTCGGGTAAGCAGGTTGCGTTGCTGCTCACAAGCGGGCAATCATGTGCCATGGCTTCGAGACCCGGCAGCCCGAACCCTTCACTGAGTGATGGGAAGACATAGGCCGCAGCATGCTCGTAGAGCCACCGTAGCTGCCCCTCAGTCACAAAATCGGTGAATATAACGTCCGGTACGTTTTGTTCCTGCGCCTTGTGTTCCAGTGCCTCATAAAGTGCGTCTTTTTTGCCGACCAAGGCCAGTTTGAGGCTAGGGTTCTCTTTTTTGATAACAGCAAATGCCTCTATTAAACGTTCGAGATTTTTGTGTGGTGACGGCCGCCCAACGTACATAATAAACTTGGCATTTTCTAGGGCTGGCAACGGTTCAGGCTCATCTGTAATCTGGTCTGCCGCTTCGTAGGTCACGGTGATTTTCTCTGGACTAATATGTGCAAAACTGGCAATATCGTTTTTCACAAATTCGCTCGGTGTCAAAATGGCGTTGGCTTTGTGCGCAACTCGCTTATTCACCCACTTATAGACCTGTTGTTTCACAAAGAAGATAAGGGCGTTTTTGGATGGGTTTTTAAAACGGGTTGCGGTTAGGTCTTGCATAGTCGTTACATTTTTACCGCTCAGTAGCACTGGTTGTTGAACCATACCAAAATGCACTAAGTCTGGCTGCAAAGCCTTGATCTGCTTGCGTAACTTCAGCTGCTCGGCAAACGTAAACTCTTTGACGTCAGAGACAACAACTTCGAATGATGGTGCAATCGAACGGACATACGCCTCTCGAGGCGATTTGGTTAAAATAACAACCTGGTGCTCGGGCTTTAGCTTATGGAGGTACTCGACGAGCTTATCAATATAGCGCCCCGTCGAGGTGCCCGATTCGCGCGCATCAATGAGAATCCGTGCCATCTTACTCTTCTTCGGCTGGTTCGTCTGGAACGGGCTTGTCTTCCGGGGTAGTATCTTCGGGTGGAGTCGAGTCTGTTTTTTCGGGGATAGTGCCTTCACCCGGTTTCAGAATAACATGGCGCTCGGGGCCTTCTCCAACAGATTCCGTTACCAGACCGGCGTCGCCAGCTTCTTTGTGGACAATCCGACGGTCAGCGGCGTTCATCGGCCTCAGTTCCATCGGCTCACCGCTGTCACGGACTCTCTTGATCCAGTCCGCAGCCCTTTCGGCAATCTGGCTGGCGCGGGCTTTTTTGTAGTCTGCCACATCGACGTTCACCCGTGTGTATTCGTAGCCGTTGTTTTTGAGCGCGTTGCTAATGAGGAATTGTAGCGCCCGGATAGTGTCGCCGTGTTGGCCGATCAAAAAGCCATTCAGGTGCGTGCTGGGCACGTGCAACTCAATGACCTCGTTATCTTCGGTCGTGGCATAGACATCGGTGTTTAAACCAAAGAAAGACAAAACGTCTTCAATGTATTTCTTGGCGTATTGGATGGCTTCTTCCATCAGCGTTTCCTCCCCTTTTTCGAGTTACCGCGGGAAGGTTTCTTTTTTGCTTTTGGCTTTGGCTTGGGACGTTCAATGACTTCGCCCTCGATAATTTCTTTATCGTCTGTCTTGTCGGCTACTGCTTCCATTTCCTGCTCGTCACGGCCCAGCACGCGGGCCTGTTGGATGTAAGCCACAACACCGCTCATTAACCAGTACAAGGATAAGGCAGAGGGCAGGCTGATAGTAAAAAGGATGATCATGAACGGCAGGAGGTAGCGGGTGCTTTGTCCGACGGCGGCATTTACCTCTGATTGCTCGGCCTGTTTCCCTTTGTTGGCGTCACGCAGAATGTCTCGTAGCTTACGCCCGTCTTTGGATTGGGGCAGCAGTTGTTTGCTTTGGTAAAACTGGGCTATGGCACTTCCGAGAACAATAACGAGTGCTGGATAGTAAAAACCACCGCCTTTATTGATGGCGGCCCGTTTGAGGTCAACGACCTTGAATAAGGTGGCGTCGAAGCTGTGGATGTTGGCGGCAAGTTCTTTAATGCCGGGGAGGCTGTGCAGCCAGGAATAGGAGTAGGTAATAATGGCGTGAGGATTATTCACCACCCGCCGTAACCCCGAATAGAGACCAATAAGAATAACCAGCTGGACAGCTAGGGTACCGAGCGAGCCAAAGGGGCTGATTTCCCGCTCTTTGTAGAGCTCCATGAGCATCATCGACTCCTGTTGACGATTGCCTTTGGCCGCCTTCTTGACCTTCTTAATCTCCGGCTGGAGTTCGCGCATGGCCTTGGCTTGGTGGAGCTGCTTTTTGACCAGTGGCCACATCAAGAGACGCACCACAATGGTAAAGATAATGATGCTCAAGCCAAAGTTATGGCCCGGCAGCAAACCATAAATCAAAACCAAGAGGTTAAAGATTGGTTTGACAATCACGACCTCAAAGACCGAGGCTACGAACATAACTCCTCACTTTCAGGTTATATCTTAGCACGGGAACCGGTGTTTTTGGCAGGCAATATATGGGCTTGGCGCAACTGTGCGACCACGAGGCGTTGTAGCTCGTCGTCCGGCATTTGGCCCACTTGTTCATGGAAGACGGTCACCACCATGTCGTATGGTGCTGTTAGGTCGGTTTCGTGCCCCCGTACCGCCTCGTATAACCGCCGACGGATGCGATTCCGTTTAACAGCTGATTTGTTGACTTTTTTGCTGACCACCACTGCCAACCGATAGTCTTTTCGGTGTTTGTTGAGCGTAAACTTAATGGCTGTTAGGGGGCCACGAACCGTTTCGCCATGTTGGTAGACATAGCGCAACGAGCCGTGGCCATGAAAACGGTGTTTGCGCGCGATCATTACTGTTTATTATAAGCGTTCTTGGTTTAGGCGCTGAGTTTGGTGCGGCCTTTGAGGCGGCGGCGCTTAAGAACGGAGCGGCCAGCTTTGGTCGCCATTCGCTTCATAAAGCCGTGTTCACGGGCGCGTTTGCGCTTTTTTGGTTGGAACGTACGTTTTGGCATAGATCCTCAGTATACATAACTTTGCAATGTATCCCAAATTATTTCACTCTAAGTATTCTGGCGGGTGGGCTGAGTGTTTTTGACAATATTTATTCACGTTTTTAGCATAGTTTTCCACGAACCCATCGGTTTTATCCACAGATTAACAGGGTTGGGTTTTCCCTGTGCATAACCGTGCCCTGTTTGTGCAATTTTTTCAATTCTTTAAAAACTCCTCTGGAAATATGTGGAAAACTCACGTGTCTTAGCGTATATTACGTACTTACAGAAAGGGAGCGAGGGATGCAGGATGACTTGTGGCAAGCCGTTTTAGGTGAGATTGAATTGACAATTTCCCACGG
>DATIHS010000036.1:0-14964 GCA_035480475.1 Patescibacteria group bacterium | reverse complement strand
TCAACTGATGACATAGGCGTCAATGGTTATTACGTACTCGAGAACAATATACCGATTGCTCAACTTGGCAGTACTGCCACATCATTTGATAGCAACCGGAGTACCAACTCTGTTTATAACTACCAGATAGTGGCTTTTGATGCGGCCCGTAACTATTCAACACTCTCAAATACCAAACAGGTTACCACTGGGTATGTTGGATCAGGAGGTGATGGCTTTAACGATCACGCCTTCCCGAGCGTGCCAGCTAACTTTAAGATAACGAAAATAACACCGCAGCAAGTCAAATTAACATGGAGCGATAGTACTGATGACAGAGGCATTGAGGGATACGATGTCTTTAAAGACGATAGATGGGTGTCTATACGACAGACGGGAACATCGTATGTTGACTCGGATCTCGTAGCTGGAAGTAAGCATACCTATCAAATCCGTGCGGCAGATACATCGCTTAAAACCTCAGCAAAAGAATCGCTGAGTGTCACGACAGATTCTCAAACTGCTAACACCGGAAACCTGGTTGGCACGTTACTCGATGAACACTCGTACGTGGGGCTTCGACCAGTTGTGTCATTCACTTTAACTGATGGTATTGTAGAAACTGCTAAGCCAGTGAGGGCAGATGGTTTCTATGTCTTTAACAACATACCGGCGGGTACATATACCGTTACATACAGTCTCGGCGGCTTTGTAAAGCAAACAAGAAGCGTCACGATCACTGCCGACAAAACGACGACAGTTGATATGCTGATACCCAAACTGTTTCACTAATTTGTTTTTTAGAAGTTAATAGGATTCGTCACCAAGCCGGGTGCACTGAAGCTGGTCACAATAAAGACTTGTTTGGGTAAGCTGTTGGTATTTTCAGTAACGGAACCGTCGGCATGTAGTCTGCCTTTTTTATCCACTTTAACCGTCTTCACTTTGAAGGCACTACAGCCTTTCACTTGCCCATTTTTTAGATATAAGTCACCAAACCACACTTCGAGTGTTTTATCAGGAGCGAGTCCCTGGGCATCAGCTTTGATCTGATATTTCGTCTTACTGCCCGCCTTGCCATCGGTTTTAAGGCTGACTTCACCCTGTACAGGTCCCGTAAAACCATGGTATTTATTGCATGAACCACCAGGAGCAAGCTGATAACTGGTGCTTTTGGCAGCAACAGGTTCAGTTATTAAGAGGGGGGCTACTATTGCTACTGCGACGATTATTGCTTTAAATTTCATCCCAATTTCCTTAATGGGCATATTATATCATTATAGGACTAACTTGTCTAGGTTTACAGTCTGTTCTATGACTTTACTGTTAGCAGCAGGACACCGATAAAAGTCATCATGAGACCACTAAGTTTAATAGCGTCGAATCGTTCTTTGAGTACGACCCACGACAGAACGATAGCAACGGCAACATAACTTATAGCAAGAACTGAAGCAACGCTGACCGAAAGCTTGTTTAGAGCTAACACGAATAGGATGGAGCCAAGAGCCATCATAATGCCAATGAGAAAACCAACCGGCACATCTTTGGTTGGCATTTTAAAAGACTTATGGGCAATCAGAAGCGCTGGAATGCCAGTAATGAGCATTCCGATGCCCATAAGAAAGTTGAGTTGATATGGGCTCAGCGATTTGAGGCTTACTTTCATTAAAAAGGTGCCCACACCTACTAACAGAATATAACCGAGTATAAAAACATAACCCATTTGCTTTATTGTAACACCCAGCCCAGCCTCAGCGGCGTCTGCGGATGGGTTTCTTTTTGCCACCAAACTGATAGCGTTCGGCAAAGGGCACCAGACCTCTAAAAGCCACAAAGCACCATATGACGTTTAGGACAACGGTGATATAGGCGTGGGTGTGGACCTGGTAGACCACAATTAACCCGGCACCCATGAAGTTGTCCAATTCGTACCAAAAAGCTTTGTTTTTCCATTGGCCAATGCTTGTACGGTAAAAGCCGAGCAAAATAAGGCTGGCGCCGACAAAGCCCACAATCGAGTAGAAGTAGTTTGGCACCTTAGCTCCGTGGCATGTGGTCGTAAAAATGCATCAGGTCGTATTCTTGGCGGATGAGTGGCTTGACGTCTTCCAAAGTGACGCCAATCTTAACCCCGGGGTTGAGCGTGCCATAGGGATCGAAGATTTGCTTTACCTGACGGAAGAGGTTGTACATTTCTGTTCCGTAGAGTTGTTCCAGAAATGGCCCGCGTAAGCGACCGTCGCCATGTTCGCCCGTTGTGCTCCCACCGAGGCGCATTACCAATGAATAATAGTCATCCAGAAGTTTAAAGACTTTTTGGCGATCGCCGACCTGCCCCAGGTTGAGGAGCGGTTGGACGTGTAAGTTGGCATTCCCGGCGTGCCCCCAAACGGAAATGGGAAGATGCAAATTGTTGAAAATCTCGTAAATACCGGTTAGGAATTCCTGGAAACGGTCAATCGGTACGACCCCATCTTCAATAATAGGTACTGGTTTGGCGCCACCTTCGTTGTGCGACAAGACTGTGGCAGCAGCCTGACGGATTTTCCAAAGTTGTTCTTTTTGGTCTGGATCCGTTTCCATACGATACGGTAGCTTGTATTTATTCAAGAGTTTCACAGCTTTTTTGGCAGTGCGTTTTTGGACACGGTCAGTTAGGTTATCGAATTCAATAAAAAGGGCAATTTTCTGGAAAGGCGGGTCAACGACATTCTTGAGGAGCGTTGGGCTGTGCGCCTGGACAAATTCCAGCAAGTGGCTGTCCACCATTTCAATGGTGGCTGGCAGTTCAGAGAACTTGCGTAGTTCACTAATGATTTCCTGGGCTACATTCAGATCGTCCACAAACGTCACAATCAGCGTGGTATTGGGATTGTGTTGCTCTGTTTCCAAGGTAGCTTCAGTAACAATGCCGAGCGTCCCTTGGGAGCCCACGAGCAAAGGCACCAGGTTAAAGGACCCATCTTTTTTCCGGATGTCCCACAGGTTATAGCCGGCGGCATTTTTTGTCACCTGAGGCCGTGATTTTTCAATGAGTGCGTGGTTTTCTTCGAGCATGCGGTCAACTTGACGATAGATTTCGCCCTCTAGGCTATTGAGGCCAAGTTTTTTGTTGAGTTCACGACGGTTTAAGCGACGTACTTCGATGACTTCGCCATTGGCCAGTACAAAGCGCAGGCGTTTGACAAAGTTACGTATGGTGCCGTATTTGACACTGCGTTCGCCACCAGCGTTATTGGCAATTGCCCCGCCAATGGTGGAGTATTCGGATGAGGCCGGATAAGGCGGCAAGAAGCGATAATGCGAAAACAGTGTTTGTTGAAGCTTGCCAAAGTTAATGCCAGGCTCCACCGTTACATCCCCGGACTTACTGTCAAACTCTAATAGCCGATGCATGTGGGCTGGAAAAACCATCATGATGCCATTGCCGAGGGCAGCGCCACTTTGGTCCGTGCCTAAGCCACGGCCGGTCACAGGAATAATGCGGCCACGTTCGGCCAATTGCCAGGTAAAACGCGCTGTTTTACGGACGTCATTTTCATTGCGGGGGTAGACAACAATTGCTGGAGGCAGGCTAAAAATACTAGCGTCCGTGGCAAAGTAGCGCCGAGCGTCAATACTCGTCATCACCTCACCTACCAGATGCTCTTGTAGATAATGTGCAACTTTACTCATTAATTAGATATACCCTCTTCAGGTCAAGCGTAAGCATTGCTGATCTGTATGATATCAAAAAACTTGCTTAAGATGAACTAGGTAGGCAAAATTGCCCCTTAGCTGTTCTGTGGTAAGATATTAGCTGCTTTAACCCTTGCGCGGGTGGCGGAATTGGTAGACGCGCTACCTTGAGGTGGTAGTGGGAGCAATCCTGTGGAGGTTCAAGTCCTCTCTCGCGCACCAAAGCAAACCGACAACTCAGTCGGTTTTTTTATGGCCTAATTGTTTTTTACGCCGTGGGACTGGCGAATCATCCAGTTTTCGATGTTAGCAAAGCGGTCGGCCGCCGTGTTGAGCGATGTATTATTAAAGCCAAACAACTGACCACGTGTGACATAGAGGAAACGTGGTTGATAGAGCGCCACAGCGGGGGCGTCGGTGCGCCAGGCCTGCAAGAACGGGCCGTATTTGACCGCACGCAACGTAGGGTCAGTCCGGGTCCGGCCCGATTCTAGGGCTTTATCGGCCACACCCGAGCGGTAGTCTGAGAAGTTAAGGCGTGAAGTTGCCCGAGGATCCGCTTGGCTACTATGCCAGTAGGGGAAAACGTCGGGGTCTGTGCCAATGGAAACACCATAGAGCAAGGCGTCATATTCGCGGTTATTGATGGTTGCCTGCAGGTCTGTGTCAGAAGGAAGTGTCACCTCAACATCAACCCCCACCGCCCGCCAAGCTTGCTGGACGGCTTGTGTAATGTAAGAATAGTCGGCGTTGTTTTGGGCATAAAACTTTATTTTCAGAGGTGTCGAGCCATTCATTCGTGGTTTGTTAGCATCTGAGCGTTTCCAGCCAGCGTCGTCTAAGAGCTTATTGGCTTGGACGGGATCATACGGTAACTGTTTGAGCCCAGCGTTATAGCCAAGGTTATCGTGCAGAAGGGGTTCGTCGGCAATAATAGTGGGGTAACTTAGCCCTTTGACGACTTGTGGAACATTGACGGCTTGCACCAGGGCTTGCCGTACCTTGGCGTCTTTCAGGACTTCGCTATCGGTTCGTAAAAATACCATTGTCTCGGCGGTTAACGGAAGACTCAGTTCCTGTAGTTCAGTGGTTTTGTTGACAGTATCGGGCACTTGGTCCAAACCTACGAACGCGTTGATTTCCTGGTGGTTAAAAGACTGTGCCAGTTTTGCTTCGGTGGCATATGTGTGGATTACAAATTGGTCAAGTTTTGGCTGGCCGCCGTGGTAATGGGCAAAGGCTTGGAGCCCAATTTGTTGGGCACTGTTTTCACCTTCTCCCAGTACTTGAATCGTTTCCCAGCTGAAGGGCCCAGCCCCTACGGGATGTGCTGTGTTGAAGGTAGCAGAGCGCAATTCGGCGGGCGGAATTTTACCCAGGAGGTGCTGGGGAACTATGCCCGTCGTCAAACTATATATAAACGGCGCCAAGGGGCTCGAAAGCGTGAAGCTCACGGTACGTTGGTCAATTTTTTTTATGGTGATCCCTTGCCAGCCATGGAACAAGGGAGATTTAGCGTCAGCATTCTGGATAGTTTGAAAGGTAAAGGCCACGTCCGCGGCCGTCACTGGCTCGCCGTCTTGCCAAGTAAGATTTGGGCGTAAGGTAAAGGTGTAGATTTTGCCGGTAGCGTCGATTTGCCACTTTTCGGCCAAGTCGCCAACCAAATGGTTGCGTTCGTCGTATTTAAGCAAACCAGCAAAGACAAGGCGAGAGACGGTGGTATCAACCAAGCCCGTGGCAAATAGCGGGCTGGCATTCGTAAAAGCGCCCATCATGCCCTCGTTGTAGGTTCCGCCTGGCACAGGTTGGAGGGCCTCGTAATAATTCCCCAAGGCGCGCAATTGTAACGAAACGCCAGCAACCAGCAGCAGCAGCAAGGCAAGCCAACCGGCAACAAAGCGTCGCACATCCGGCAAACGCGATAGGCGCCGGAAAAAATGGCGTTCAAACTGTTCTTCAGCCTGGGTGCCAATCTCACCCACCTGGCGCTTACTACGGCGGAAGTTGCGCCGCCAGCGTAATTTGGTTGTGCGGTCAATCATTTTGGTTTGCTACACCACGATGGCAAGCAGCAAAGAAGCGGCAAAAATAATCACCGTTATAATGGTGATTTGATGGAGCGTGCGGTCAGAACCCCGGCGGACCGTGTTCACTTCCCCACCGCCACCCATGCCGGCCCCCAAGCTCGCTCCTCGCGTTTGGATCAAAATTAAAATAGTCAAAAACACCATCGAGACAATCGTAACGTAGTTGTAGAAATTCATCGTTCCTCCAGTATGGTCGATACTAAATAGTTTACCAAGCCGATGACCATCCCAGCAAGCATCGCCGCACCAAAGTTGGATATTTTTAGAGGCGTGTAGAGCCAGCTCACGAATAGAACCATCAAGCCATTGATCACTATCATAAACAATCCCAGTGAAAACAAAATAGCCGGCAGCGACAGGATTATGACAATTGGCTTAATGATGGCGTTGACGATGGCCAGCAAGAAGCCGGCAATTACAATGACGCCGATTCGGCTATCATAGCTGATGCGCTGACCGAGGATGCCGGCGGCAATCCACAGCCCCAGGCTGCAGACAAACCATCTCAAAAAAAAACGAGCAAATGGTCCGCGTTTCATTACCACATATTGTAACAAATTAACGGCTTAGTTTGGCACTAAGGTTCTGAACCCCCGTTTTTGTCAGCAGCACATCGTCTTCAATGCGTACGCCAATGCCTTCTTCGGGGATATAAATCCCTGGCTCGACCGCCACCACCGCGCCAGCAGAAAGCGGATGGTCGTAATCTTCACTATCATGTGGATCCAGGCCCACGTGGTGCGACATACGATGCGGAAAGTAGTGGCGAATGGGTTCACGCTCCAGTTCGGAAATGAGTCCCAACTTACGTAGTTGTTCGCCCATAAAGGTTTCACACTGCTTTTCATACTCCCGAAAAACAACCCCTGGTTTCAACAGGCTAAAAGCATAGTCACGCGCCTCAAGCAGGACTTGATAAACTGCTTCTTCGCGTGAGTTGCGTGGCACGCGCCACACAGTATCGCTAATATCCGAAGCGTAATGCTCATACTCTACGCCAATGTCAAAAAGCACAAAACGGACATCATTCACTGGACTTGTGTTCGACATATGGTGGATAACGCAGGCGTTCATGCCACCTGCTACCATCGGTGTAAAACTTTGTTCCATGGCCCCGCGCCGTATAAAACCCTGGGTCAGGTCAGCTTCAATTTCATACTCATAGTCATAGGCTAGAAACTTGGACTTGACATCGGCTAAGCTCTCAAGCGTTATGTCCACTGCCCGTTGGATGGCCGCAATTTCTACTGGCTGTTTGATCATGCGCAGGTGCGCCACTTTTTGGCGCAGGTCTTCGATTTTAAGGCCAGAGTGACGGCGTCTGAGGCGTTGCAACAGACGTTGGCGGGCTGGATTTGAGTACATGCTATAGAACTTAATATAGCCCGGGGCAGGTTTAAGCATCGCAATGGTATTTCGTTTGGCAACTGCTGCGTGTAACTGTTGCCAGCCCTCAGTTTCGTCTAGCCAATCCGTAATACCTGAGCGTTTACGTAGTTCGTCCAGGTCATGTAAACCATCAAAAACCTCTTGGTGGCGCTGGCGTTTCGGTAGGATAATAAACTCTTTTGAGCCATCAATCACGAGAATAGCATCCTGGATGTCGATGCCGGTAAAATACCAAAAGCTACTGTCTTGGCGGAATGGAAAGTTATTGTCGGCATTGCGCTGTAGCAAACCATTGCCAGTCAGCACAATCGGTACGTCGCTAGCAAGCGCTTGGCGAAGCGCCAGACGGTTGCCTGCAAAAAAGTCAGCCGAAAAAGTCGGTTTCACTGGTTTCATAAGAGACCTTCAGTATAGCAAACTAGGGTTTGGCCTCGCGTTTGATCGGCCGTAAATATTGTTTGAGTAGCCGTGCCTTCTTTTCGCCTATGGTCCGTTCGAGCTCAAAGTCCCGCGCTTGCATGACGCCGCGCATACTGCCAAACGTTCGGATGAGTTTTTTGCGGGTCGCCGGCCCGATGGTCGGAATGTCATCCAGAACACTGGCGGTCTGACGTTTTTGTTTAAGAGTGCTATGGTAACTAACAGCAAAGCGGTGTGATTCATCGCGAATCCGCTGCAAAAGTTTGACCAAGTTAGCGCTGTGCGGAATATTTACCAGAATAAAACCTTCGCTCTCACTTATAAAACCGCCCAGCCGCTGGAGAATTGCCTGATCCAGTACCACACCCGACGCGTCCTTCTGGATAACAACCTGCTCCTCGCGTTTGGCGAGTCCGATAAAGGGAAGATGGTTTTGCCCCGCTTCATCACGGGCACGGATGGCAGCATCGAGCTGGCCTTTACCGCCATCAATCAGCACCAGGTCTGGTACGCCCCACTTCTTGCGGTTCTTTTCACTCAACCGACGGGTGAGCGTCTCGTGCATGTTATAGAAGTCGTTATTATGGTTAATTTTGGTTTTGAACTTGCGGTATTCCCCTTTGTTACTGACACCATTGGTAAACACTACCATACTCGCCACGACGTCGGTACCGGACATGTGACTAATGTCATACCCTTCTATCCGGCGTGGAAAGCCTTTCAAGCCTAACAGTTCAACGAGTTCGTTTAGGGCATGGTCTTTGCTGATATCCTGGAACTCTTTGTCGCTGAAAATAGCTTGTTGGCTGAGCCGCCTCAAAGCAAACAATTGGTTCCGTACCCTGGCAGCTGCCTCAAACTCCGATGTTTTGGCCAGGCGCTTCATGTCTTTTTCCAGGTCCCGTTCGATATTTTTGCGCTTGCCTTCTATGACCGCCATGAGCTTACGCAAATTAGCCCGGTAATCCTCCAAGCTGGTTTTGCCTTCTTCCAAACCAGGGTCCAAACCCAAGTGGTAATGCAGGCTCGCCCGTTTTTGGCCAGGCGTTTTGCGGGTAGCAAACGGAAAGACACGCCTCAGGAGCTTAAGTGCCTGACGGATACTCAAAGTGCTTAAATAGGGACCGAAGTACTTGGCGCCATCATCCAGTGGCCGCCTTGTGGTGGTGACAGTCGGGTAATTGCTGTCGTAGTCAATCCGAACGTAGGCCATAGACTTATCGTCACGCAAGAGGATGTTGTACGGCGGCATGTAACGCCGGATCAGCTCACCTTCCAAAAACAGGGCGTCTAACTCCGTCTCGACCTCCACCCAATCGGTGTCCGCGATTTCAGCGACGAGGGCTTCTGTTTTGGGGTCACGAGCCCGCGACTTCTGAAAATACTGCCGCACACGGTTGCGCAGAACCGCTGCTTTGCCCACATAAATAATTTCGCCTTTGGCGTTTTTATGGAAGTACACGCCCGGCGTCCTTGGCAGGTCCTTCAACTTTTGCTCCAGCTGTTGTTTCACAGCCACATTATACCGCTACAGAGGTGTGCAGGTTGCAATGGGTCGTTTTAGCCTGACAGTTGGTACAAACTAAAACCTGCCGGTTGCAGCTTTTATCAGCACAGTTAATGTGCTGACTGGTTTTGGCGCCGCAGTGCACACAGCGACCGATGTCTTTTGACTGTTCTGAGAAAGCTACGCGCATCCGTTTGTCAAAAACGTACAACTTACCTTCCCATAAGCCTTCGTCACCGTAGGTTTCACCGTACTTAGCAATACCGCCGTCCAGGTGGTAAACCTCGTCGAAGCCAGTATGTTTCATATATGCGCTCAGATATTCACAACGCACGTCGCCCGTGCAGTAGGTCAGCACCGGCTGGTCTTTGGGCAGTTTGTCTAGCTCGGGTTTAATGTCGCGAAAGGCTTTAATGCCAGGTTTCACAACGTGCTTGCCCTTAAAGGCGCCGATTTCTGATTCGTAGTCGTTGCGCGCATCGAGCACAATGGCATCCGGATGTTCTTCGAGGTATTTGTGCCACTGTTTTGGTTTGAGGCCTTTGGTGCTGTTATATACGTCGAAGTTTTCACCAGGCGCAAGGGTGACCAGCTCCTGGCGCACTTTTACAGAGAGTTTTGGAAAATCATCCGCGCTGCCATCACTCCACTTGTATTGGATATCCTTAAACTGTTCGGTAAGGTTCATCGCCTTGACGTAGGCTTTCACATTTTTGAGCCCGCCACCAACGGTGCCGTTAATACCATGTGGAGCTATGATGATCCGGCCTTTCAGGCCAAGCCGTTCACATAGTTCTCGTTGCCAACGCATAGTCATATCCGGATCGGCTACCGGCACAAACTTGTAATAAAGGATGATTTTCTCCATCGGAACCCTATTATACCGCCTTCTTAACCCAACAAGAGGAAGAGCACAAAAATGACGGCCACAACTACGACGGCCACCACAAGCCCAGTAACTGTTGCGTTACGTTGTTTCGGGTTGTTTTCGACCGGCGCGTACAGTGGTTGGGACTCTTCCTTAAAGCCGGCTTTGGCCAGCAAGGCGTCCAAGGGTCGTTCAGCCGGACTAGTGGGCGAATTAGCTGGATCTTCGGTCGGCCCAGCTGTCCCTCCGAGCCCAAGCGGCAAAGCAGCTCCTCTTGCATCCCGCACTTCGGGATTAGGGAAAGCCTGCATTTCGGGTGTTTTTAGGTTCTCACGAATAGTCCGCTCGTAGCGCTCGCCTTGCAAAAAGGCGCGCACCACGCGTTCCAGGCCCCGCCGGTCCAAGCGGTTGGTTTCAAACAGCTGTTTTACGTTGGCATTCTCGATCCTAATTCTTTCGGCAATAGCCAGTAAATCGGGCGTGCTAAGTAGTTCAACCGGCTTGGGCCGTTCTGTGTTAGTTTGTATGACTGCCTCTGGCCGCTCGAGCGTCATTGCCAGTTTGCCGAGACGTTCAGGTTTCGTTGCCGGTTCTTTTGCCCGCTCAGAGCGGGCTTCAGGAGTCTTTTTTTGTCGCCGCTCATGTAGCTTTTCGACAATCGTTTCCGTTTGTATCGGTTTCGTGGCCAGGCGTTCGGCTGCAAGCAGGCGCAGACGTTCTTCGCGTTCAGCAATCTGGTCTTGCAAAGTCAACACTTGGCGCTCGAGTTTGTGTTGAATAGGCAACAAGCGCTTTTCGGTCTTAATGCGGCCGCGGCGGCGTCCTACCAGGTAACCAAGGATGCCACCCACGAGCAAACCTCGCCTAGCGGCACGGCGCTCCGCGTAAGCTGAGGGGTAAACGTTATGAACAGTAGTTCGTCGGCCAGGAGGTGGTGGCACGCCAGGTCCGGGCGGCCCGGGAGTCGGGGGGGTTGGTGGTGGGGGAGGTGGTGGCGGAGTGGGAACCGGCACTGGCGGTGTGGGCTTTGGCGGTGGCGGAGGTGGTGGCGTTACAGGTGGTGGAGTTGTGGTTGTAGTAGTTGTCGGTGTAGTTGGGTCTTCTTCCTCTTCTTCATCATCCGCTTCTTCACTGTCAGCTTCAGCTTTTTCAGACTCTTCGGCCTCAGGCTCCTTTTCATCTTCTTCAGGCTCAGTTTCATCGTCATCTTCCAGGCCGGTCTCAGCCAATACCTCGTCAAGGGTTTCGTCCAAGTCAGTCTCACTAAGCGGCCCTTCTGCCGCCGCTTCATCCAAACGTTCCAGGTATAAAGCGTGTGTTAAAACCACCTTTTCCTCTTCGCTGTCGGGAGCTACCTCACTTAGCTCTTCTTGCAATGTCTCTTGGCTGTCATGGATGATTTCCTGCTGCGAGGCCTGTTTTTCGTCAGTCAGTAGTTCCTGCAGATGCGTCAGAGCATCATCTTTATCCTTCTTTTCCGGTTTGTCGTCTCGTAGTTTTTCGGGTTCTTTTGGCTGAATTAATGCCTCGAACGCAGACAGCTTTTTTTCTTTCTTGCTGTCCTTCTTCTTTTCGGACGAATTTTCAGGGTTGTCCGGCTGGTATTCGGGAATAAATGGAGTGCCTTCCATGCTAGCTTTATTGTACAACAGATGTGGTGCTTGAGCGGCAGTTGACATAAGTGGTATAATGTAAGCTTACTTATAAATTTTAAGGAAAGGGCCGGCAAAAAAATGCAAATAGTTATTTCTTGTGGATTTGGCGCAACGGCCCTTGTGGCGTGCTAGCCACCCTTTATAGAAACTCATTTAAAACATCATATTCCATAACTAATAGGCGAGCAGGAGGCTCGTGCCTATGAAATCCCGTATCGAAAAATCCATCAATTATCAGACGCTGCGTATTTTCTGGCAGTTTACCAAACAGCATCCGGTGTTGTTCTGGTGGGGAACACTGGGTGCTATGATTGGTACCTTCTTCAGCGACATTACGCCGCCAATTGCGGTTGCTTTGGCCTTTGGCAAAATCCAGCACCTGGCCCAAGCTCATCAGCCCCTAGCGCTGGCGAGCTTGCTTCCCTATGTCTGGTTGTACCTCATTTCCAAGTTAATTTCGCTCATTTGTTGGCGCACGGAAGCGTGGTGCACCTGGCGTTACTCTATCTTGGTCCAGCAACAGATTGCTGAGCATCTATTCAACAAGCTGCAAAACATGGGGACGAATTTTCATGCCAACCGTTTTGGTGGTGCCCTTGTTTCCCAAGTAACCAAATTCATAAGCGCCTACGACCGCTTTATCGCGGATTTCACCTGGAACATTGTGACCAGTGTTACTGCCTTTGTGGCCTCGTTAGTAGTGTTCAGTTTTACCAGCCCACCGTATGCCCTGGCCTTTTCGCTCATTAGCCTGACGTACTTTACGATCATTTATCGTCGGGTGAAACGCCTGGCTCCTTTTAACCGTGCCCTGGCTTCGAGCGAAAGTGAACGCACAGCTAAATTAGCAGATATGGTTACCAACGTCTCTACCGTTCATTCGTTTGCCCAGGAGCAAGCCGAAAAGCAATTGTTCCACCATCAGGCATCAGCTACCTCCCAAACGCACTTTAAGATGATGCGCGGTCAAATGAAAAACGAGCTGATTGGCCACGTTGCGACCGACGTCTTGGACATAACCGCGTTTATTGGTGGTTTAGCGGCTATTACCCTTTTGCACGCCTCGATCAGTACGCTTTACCTCATCGTAACCTATACCTTTTCCCTAACAGTCCGTTTGTGGCAAGCAATGTTTGTCATGCGCAGTCTCAACCGCACCTTCGGCGATGCAGCCGACATGACCGCCATTTTGCAGCTTGAACCGGAAATTCAGGACAGTCCGAACCCAGAACAAGTACGGATCCACCGGGGCCGGATTGAGTTCAAGGACGTAACCTTCGCTTATGAAGAAGATAAGTCTCGCAACCTTTTCGAAAACCTGAGTCTGCGCATTAAGCCAGGTGAAAAGGTTGGTTTAATTGGCCATAGCGGTGGTGGCAAGACAACCATTACAAAGCTGCTGCTCAGATTGATGGATGTTAAAGCTGGCCATATTTTAGTTGACGGACAAGATATCCGCGACATCTCACAGCACGATTTGCGTCTTCATATTGCTTATGTACCGCAAGAGCCAATGCTGTTTCACCGTAGCATCATGGAAAACATCCGTTACGGGCAGTTGGATGCAAGCGACGAAGCTGTATATGAGGTAGCTAGAATGGCGCATGCCCATGAATTCGTCAGCGAGCTTTCGCACGGCTATCAAACGTTGGTTGGTGAACGTGGCGTGAAGTTGTCTGGTGGGCAGCGGCAACGTGTGGCCATTGCCAGGGCTATGGTTAAGAACGCGCCCATCCTTCTGTTGGATGAAGCGACGAGTGCCCTGGACTCCGAGTCCGAGGGGCTCATTCAAGACGCCTTGTGGAAGTTGATGCAAGGGCGTACCGCGATTGTCATTGCCCACCGTTTGAGTACGATCCAAAAGATGGACCGTATTATTGTCCTAGACAAGGGTAAGGTGGTTGAAGAGGGGACCCACAAAGAGCTGATCCGCCAAAAAGGTGTTTATGCGAATCTTTGGAACCGCCAAAGTGGCGGCTTTATTGAGGACTAGACAACTATTCTTCTTCGCTAGATTCTTTGCCAGAGTCTTTGCTGTCAGACACTGCCCCAGCCTCAGGCTCAGCTTCGGCTTCTTCGGCTTCAGCCGTTTGACCGGCATCGGCGGCAAGTTCTTCTTGAGCGCGATCGGCTTCAGCAATCTGGTCTTTAGGCATTTCAACGATAGCAATCTGGGCTTCGGGTTCAGTCAGGATGGTTACGCCGCTAGGTGCCACTAGGTCGGCAACAGTAAGGTGGTCGCCAACATCTGCCAGGGTACTTGGGTCGACAATCAACTCATCTGGTAGGTCACGAGGCAGCGCTTTTACTTCTACGTAATCGAGCTGTTTTAAGACCAACAAGCTCATCCGCTCGGCTGGGATCTCAGCATCTTCCTTAAAGACAACCGGGATTTCGGCTTCGACTTCTTCGTTCTGCTTGATGGCCTGAAAAACAATGTGGCGCAAGCGGTGCTTGGCCGGTTCAAAATCTACATCTTTGATCATAG
This sequence comes from Patescibacteria group bacterium, assembly GCA_035480475.1. Classification (GTDB taxonomy): domain Bacteria; phylum Patescibacteriota; class Saccharimonadia; order Saccharimonadales; family DATIHS01; genus DATIHS01. The sequence continues at coordinate 890 of DATIHS010000036.1, read as the reverse complement.
CCAGGTGCTGCTTGCCACCGACTTTTAATTCCACCGGATGGTGCTTACCGGCACTGGCATAAACTTTACTCAGTTTGAGGTATTCCCCCATAACATGGATGGAGGGATTACCGTGGTCATGAATGACCGCTGGCACGAAACCATCGTGACGCAGGCCATTCAGGCCTTTACGTATGACGGTTCGTTCTTGCAATTCCACCGCGATTTTATCGTCGGACATCGTTCCTCCATTACTTCAAGAGCTTTGCTATTATAGCAAAAAACGCTAGGATTATAGAGATGTTGGATGCAACTCACCTAATCGAGAGCGGCGGTTTGCTCGTTATTGCCGCTATTATTTTTGCTGAAACTGGGCTTTTAGTAGGCTTTTTCTTGCCTGGCGACACGTTATTGTTGAGTGCCGGGGTGTTGGCGGCACAAGGCAAGCTGCCACTCCTGTGGACTCTGTTGGTAGTCATGCTAGCAAGTATTCTAGGCAATGCGACTGGCTTCCAAATTGGCAAACATGGTGGCCCTAAAATCTTCAGTAAAGCTGATGGGTTTTTGTTCCGCAAGGAATATGTCACCCGTGCCGAGAAGTTTTATGAAGATCATGGCGGCAAAACCATCCTATTGGCCCGCTTTATTCCCATTGTTCGGACTTTTGCAGCCGTCGTCGCTGGAGTGGGTAATATGAACTTTGGCTTATTTATGACTTATAACCTCATAGGTGGTATTTTGTGGGGCGGCGGTGTGACCTTGGCTGGCTATTGGTTTGGCAGCCGCATTCCCAACATTGACCATTACATTTTGCCTGTGGTTCTCGCCGCCTCGGTCCTTAGCTTTTCGCCAATGCTCTACCACATCGGCAAAGCCCTCTGGGAAAAGCAACGCAAAGGCTAATTGCTGGA
>DATIHS010000035.1:0-3695 GCA_035480475.1 Patescibacteria group bacterium | reverse complement strand
AGTGGATTCTTTGGTTGTAATGGTATCTTTGGGCAGATGGACAATAACCTCGCAAATGCAGTTCTTTTTGGTCTTGAGCATTTCTTCCTTGAGGATAACTTCAACGTGCAGGCTTTCACGGGCATGCCGGGAAACATAGCGATCAAGATGCCCAATTTTTTTGGTCGTATAGGCGTAGAGTTTAGGGTCGACGTGCAAGTGCAAGCCACGGATCTCGAGCTTTTTAATCATATCGTTTCGGCACCTCCCATGAAGGATTTTAGAACAGTTGGTACCCTAATGGAGCCATCCTGGTTCTGGTAGTTTTCAATGATGGCTTTGAGGATACGGCCTAAGGCAAAGGCTGTAGCGTCGTTAGTATGGACGGGGTCGAGTTCCCCGCTTGTGCGGCGGGCACGAATTTTGAGGTCACGGGCTTGGAAGTCAGTCATATAGTCGGCCGTATGGGTTTCTCGATATTGTTGTTGGCCGGGGAACCAGCAATTGATGTCTACCCCCGTGGCATTGGGTTTGCCGATATCGGCTGTGCACTTCTTTATTAACTGGTACGGCAATTGTAGCTGCTGCATAAGATACTCTTGGATAGCCACCATAAGCTTGTGTTCATCAAGACCAGATTCTGAGGTACTAAAAACTTCCATTTCTAGCTTGTCGAACTGGTGCATACGGAAGATACCCTCAACATCTTTACCGTAGCTGCCCGCTTCACGGCGAAAACTGGTACTGTAGCCGATATAACGGATGGGTAAGGCTTCTTCAGGTAGGATTTCGTTCCAGTACATCGTGCACAGGGTATGTTCGGCGCTGGCGTTGAGCCATAGATCGTCTTGTTCAATCTTATAGGTGACTTCTTCGGCATCGAGCCGGGCGCTGGCAACATATGGCTCAGTTCGTAACAATGCTGGCGGCAGCACGGGTGTAAAGGGTTTCGTACTGAGTTGTAGGTTATTTTCCTCAACCAACCGCTTAATGACGGCTTCGTCGCCCAGCTCCTGCAAAACAAATTGGATAATGGCAAACTGCAGGCGAACTAAGTCCCCTTTTATATAAGCAAAGCGGCTGCCGGCAACTTTTGCGGCCCGTTCTTTATCAATCAAGTCTTTGGCTTCACCAAGTTGGTAATCGTGCTTGGGCTCAAAATCAAACTGGGTTGGCTCCCCCACCGTTTTGGCCACGACATTTTCGTCTTCGCTGGCCCCAACCGGCACATCGTCCAGCGGCATATTGGGGACTTTTTTCAGAAGAGCGAGGAAGCTCGCTTCTACAGGGTCCAGCAAGGCTTCAGCCTGAGCTACTTGCTCTTTTACTTCACGCCCGCGCTTGATCTGGTCTTCGCTCGGGTTACCACCTTTCAAAGCGTCGGCGATTTGATTACGCTCTGCGCGTAAGGATTCAATCTTACCCTGTAAATTGCGGCGTTCTTCATCGAGCTTTAGCAGGTCGGTGACCTTGACGTCATAACCCTTTTGACGACTCTTTTCTTGCACAAGCTCAGCATTGTCCCGAATAAACTGGATATCTAGCATATCAAATAGTATAGCGTAAACCGTCGGTCAAACCGCTAAGCAGCTTGTTGTTCAAGCCACGTTTCAATTTGTGTAGGATCCGTGTCATATGGTTCGGGTAGCGCGTACCGATGGTAATGTTCTTCGCCTGCCGCTACGTATTCCCATGTTCCTCCCCAATATGCCAAACTGGCTAGCCGCAGACGTCGGAGCGCGAAAGCACGAACTTTGGCACGTGTTTCGGGTAGTGGCATTTCATTATCAATTAGTTCTTCGGAAGGAGCATCGGTATAAAAACCGTGACGAACTAGTTGCATACCAGTTCCTTCGTCAGGCCCAATGCGATGATATTCAGCATCTCTGTGCCAGGCTACTAAGCCGGGTGACTCGTCAGTTTCACCTTGTTTGGCTTCAACTTGACGTTCAACTAGGTTACGTTTTACCACCCAGTCTGTTCGTCTGGCCGCTTTTTGTGGATCACTACGAAGATCATCAACCAAAGTGATCCAGTTATTGCCCCATCTCTTGTCTTGCTCGGTCAAGTAATTTGCTCGCTCTGCGGCGGCAAAAGCTCGCTCTGCCAATTCCAACTGAAGGTCTGTGCCACGGTAGTATCGACCGTCTTTCAGCCGAATGAGCTGTCGTAGTGATGGATCTTCTGAAATGTTCCTGATTGCACGAAGTGGTTCGTCTGGTTCTAAGTCACTAAAATCCACCCCGAGCTCGCAGGCTCGCAGAATAACGGATGTGCTTCCTAAGCGAAGTGCATTGCCGTGGGGGTTAAAAATTGACTCCCCGGTGGCATCATGAATGCGGCGGTAACGTGTAGCTGCTGCATAGGGTACATTGCGAGTATTTACAATTGGGCGGTTTTTGACAGTATCACTACTGTAAAGTGTAAAAATGTACTGAGCTTTTTCGCTTAAATGATAATCATAGCCTTTTAGGTCTGCGTGCGGGACAACGTGGCCGGCACCGGCCCAAACAATTCTACTTACATTGTGTACCATAAGCGCTGTCATGTAGTCGTCAAATGGTAAGTTGCTTGGGGCCAAGATATTCGCATGGCTACCCCAAGAATTGTTCTCTAGGTCAGTAGTATTGGCAAAAATATTTGTTGCAACATTAAATGGCACGCCAAACTCAGCATACATCTCATCCAAAAAGGTATTGGTTCTCCTTGCATAGTCTTGTTTTATTTTCACATGTCCGCGTAATAACCTGTATGCAGCTTGTAAGTATGAAGTTTCTTCTGCCGTAGACAACTCAGGGTGATTCCCTACATCTACATATTGCCGATCACCGTCATTTTGGTACTGACAGTGGTCAGTCCGATAATGCATAGAGGCAATTTCTTCAGATATGTCGTCGTTGTCTATTTTTTTTAACTTCCGGCCTTCGATTATTCCTTCGCACTGCAGACCATATTCAGTTTCAAAGCCAACAATACGGTCGCGGGGCTGGCCGTCGGCATCAAGCAGTAATGGCAGCTTGGCTTCACTCACAAACAAATCCTTATTGAATAATATAATTATACAATATTTTAGGATTTTTTCTTGGCATGGATAGATTGGAGCGTAAGTTCAGTGCGTTGGCGGGCATAGGTACAAAACTCACACACGCCACCCATAGCCGCGGTGCCCACCGCTGGCATGTCGCCTTCCATGGTGGCTTTCATTTGTAAGAGGGTCGGCTCAACCCAATTATCAGTGCCAGTATAAGGGATAACCTTCGTTTTAAACTCCAGCTTGTCATCAAAGCTGTCGAGGTCCAAACGGGCATTGGCGTATACAAAGTAGCCGGTGTCGCTGACTTTAAAACCATTTTGACGCAGCAACCACTGATACACCTCTAGCTGACGTTTATAAGAGATTTGCCAGTCGCTATCAATGCTCACTTCACTATTTTTGGAAGTGGCTTTGTAATCGACAACGATAAGCTCGCTGGCATCATTTACCCACACGTCGTCAATTGCACCGAACACGTATAAATTTGAAGCTTCGTGCATAGTTGCTACCCCAGTAAAATTTTCACGCCAGACGTTCAGGCTGTCGTGAGCATATGGAATGGCCTGCACGCCAAATTGCACCATAATGGGGTGTGGTTTGGCTTCCTTACGATAGCGGTCAAACTCTTTTTTAAACAATTCGTCGATTGTCTTATTGATATTGAAAGGTGGGCTGGATGGTC
>DATIHS010000034.1:0-1561 GCA_035480475.1 Patescibacteria group bacterium | reverse complement strand
CAACTCTCATTAACAGCCAGCCGCGAATTCAAGTCCGGTAACGTGCTCCTCACCTATACAGTCAAGAAATAAGGGTTTTGCTACACTAAACCAATGGCCGACCCGAAGATTGAACACTGGGACAAGATGTATGCTTTGCCCTTAGAGCAGATTCCTTGGGAAATTAAAGATGCACCAAAAGAGCTTGTTGAATTGATTAGAAACAGAGTGGTTACTGGTGGATGTGCGCTTGATATTGCCTGTGGTACCGGTAATTACAGTGTTTATCTAGCTCAGCATGGTTTTAACGAAGTTGTGGGTATTGATTTCTCCGAAAATGCTTTGCAGATCGCCAAGAAGAATAATGAGAAATTTGGGTTGCCAATCCGGTATATCTTTGGTGACGTTACTAAACTTGCTGAGGTCTTACGCAAAGAACAGTTTGATTTCATCTTGGACTACAGCATCCTGCACCATCTTAATCCTAGCGTGACGGAGAACTATGCCGGGCAATGTGTCGATTTACTCAAACCTGGCGGAAAGCTTTTGTTGGTTTGTTATTCAGACAAAGATGAGTTTGCAAGCGGCAGCAATGCAGCTACGGGGACCTATGGAAACACCATGTTTTACCGTACAGCAGATGAAATCAGGCACGCTTATAAAAACCTTCACGAAGTTTCTTATAAAGAAACGCGCCTTGGCAAACGTTTACACCACATCGCACACAGCTTTTTGTTCGAGAAATAACTAAAGTCTGGTAGGAATACCTTTTTGCATGGCTTGGTATACTGGTGTGAATGAATCCGTACCAATTGATCGTGGATAAGCTCAGGGCGAGCGACATTCAGTTCGATGAATTGGATCACGAACCCATTTATACAACTGAGGAAGCTGCGCAAGTTCACGGCTTATCACTGGACGCCGGTGCAAAGTCACTTTTGTTAAAAACCAAAGAGGGTTTTTTGCTCGTAGTGTTGGCTGGTAGTCGCAAGCTGGATTCGAAAAAACTTAAAAAACTGCTTGGAATAAAAGATATCCGTTTTGCGTCGCCCGCCGAAGTCAAAGACACATTAGGCTGTATTGTCGGTGCTTGTTACCCCCTTGGTAGTGTCGCCGGGGTGCCAACGTACTTAGATAATTCTTTGCTCAGTCAGGAGGTAATTTCGTTTAACCCGGGCCTCCATGACAAAACCATTAAAGTGAAGTTAGCCGACTACTTGATTGTTGAACAGCCACAGCAGGTTGACGTTTCTGTTGAAGTCTAGAGGGCTTTGACCGCGTCTACCAGGCGCGTCATGCCAATGCCTCCACCCGAGCGTGGAAAGAAGTCGAGCGACAGGAATTCGCTGAGTTCTTTTTCTACCCGGTCACGACCGAAGAGCTCAAACAGTTTATTGGCATATTTGCCGCCACTGATGGTGTAGAACGATTTGGCCATGTCTTTAACGCTCGTGCTGCGTTCCGCACTACCTATGGTTTCGTTGCCCTGCAGGATGACGTCAATTTTGTGGGCGTAATCGTTGTCTTTCTTTTTCATGTTCCAGAACGGTGATGTGTAGACGGGAAATTCTTGGCAGAAGAC
>DATIHS010000033.1:0-6089 GCA_035480475.1 Patescibacteria group bacterium | reverse complement strand
TATTGTTGGATTGATTGGAACACTCGTTTACATTGGCATTTTTATTCGCACGCCAAGCTTCCCCACACCAGACAAGATCCTCATTTTTGCAACCTTGGTGGCTATGACCTTTGGGCAGGCCCTGGAGTTGCTCAAACGATTTGTACCTTTTGTAGTGTTGTTATTGCTGTACGAATCATTTCGGGGTTTTGCAACCCAGCTAAATACGCGGGTAAATTATCTGTTTATGCCGCGGGTTGACCGTTTGCTTGCCTTTGGGCACCTGCCAACCGCTGTCCTACAACAGTGGTGGTGGCATGGGCATGTAACGCTACTCGACTTTGCTTTTTATGGTGCCTATACGCTTCATTTTGTTCTGCCGTTTGCCTTGGCAGCGCTCATTTGGAAGACAAAAGATTCTTACTATTGGACGTACGTAAGTTCCATTTTAATCGCCTCGTTTATGGGTTTTGTCACGTTTTTGGCGTTTCCTGCCGCGCCACCGTGGCTTGCCAGTGACCATCATCTCATCCAGCCGCTCACCCACATTTCGAGTGCTATTTGGGCTGCTTTTGGCATCCATGACTTTCCAAGTGTCTATAACAAAATTACGCCCAATCCAGTCGCAGCCGTACCATCATTACATGCGGCTTACTCCTTCTTGTTTGCCTTTACAATTACCCGACTCTATAAGACCAAGTGGCGCTGGCTGGCGTGGGTTTACCCGGCCTTGATTTGGATAGGTACGGTCTATATGGGCGAGCACTATGTTTTCGATATATTGGTCGGTGTCCTTTACGCATTTAGTGCTTATCTGGCAGCGCCATATCTCGTGCGTGCGCTCCGGCCATTATGGCTGAAGATTTGGCCAGCTAAGCATAGCCGTGTTAATATGAAGGCACATTAACAACCTGACAATATAAAGAGTGTGGCGAGAGATCTAGCTCGATGACCCACCGGCAACCTGTCTGCATAAGATGTTGGTGCCCCATCTAGTCCGCCTGTAGCGGAAAGATATTTGATGGCAACAACAAAGATATCCTTTCTGTCTCACAGGCAAGAAAGGATTTTTTATGTCAACTAATTTATTTACCAGCGAATCAGTCGCATCCGGTCATCCAGACAAGATCTGCGATGCCATTAGCGACGCTATTTTGGACGCTGCTTTGGCGCAAGACAAAGGCTCTCGTGGGGGTATTGAAACGGTTGCCGGTGCCAACCAAATCAGCCTGTTCGGTGAGATTAAAACCGGCGCCAAGCTCGACTATGTAACCATTGTTCGCAATAAAATTCGCGAACTTGGCTATACCGAACCTGCTTGGGGCTTTTCCGACCAATCACCGCTCAGCAACTTTATCCACGAGCAGTCGCCGGAAATCGCCATTGGTGTAGATCACGAAGGCGCCGGCGACCAAGGTATGATGTTCGGCTATGCGTGTGACGAGACACCTGAGCTTATGCCACTGCCTATCAGCTTGGCACATGCCCTAGCACGGCGCATCGACCAAGTGCGTGAAGAGCACATTTTGCCGTATATCCGGCCTGACGGCAAAGCACAGGTTACTGTCCGTTACGAAGCTGATAAACCCGTGGCTATTGAAAAAGTAGTCATTGCAGTGGCACACGACGAGGAAACACCGCCCGAAGAAGTACATGCTGGGGTTGTCAAAGAAATTATCACGCCTGTGTTAAAGCAATATAAATATGACGTGCCTTCCAATGAAAATATAACGGTCAATGGCACAGGTTTATGGCATATTCCCGGACCAGAGTCTGATGCCGGCTTGACGGGGCGCAAGATTGTTGTCGATGGCTATGGTGGTTACGCGCGAGTTGGCGGTGGCGCCTTCAGCGGCAAAGATCCCAGCAAAGTGGACCGTTCCGGTGCCTATGCCGCCCGCTTCATTGCCAAAAACATCGTTGCTGCGGGCTTAGCAAAGAAATGTGAGGTTGGTTTGGCCTATGTGATTGGCCAACCTAAACCGTTGATGCAGACAATTGACACGTTTGGCACAGGTACGGTGAGTGACAAAGAACTACATGCTTTCAAAGACAAGCTCATTGATACTAGCGTGAAAGGCATCATTGAAACCCTTGACCTCAGGCGTCCAATTTATAGCCAAACCAGTGCCTATGGACACTTTGGCAAAGCCGACCTCCCGTGGGAACACATCGCGAAAGGCTAGTTCTTAAAGAAATCGGTGTCCAATAAGTTCGTTGGCAAGAAGCCTTGGGGATGCTTGAAACCCGCCTCCCATTTGGTCCCTTTTTGGTAACCTAAGTCCTTCATGAGCTTAGTTGGGGCATTGCGGAGATGTAGTGGTACCGGTAGATCAGCGTGGTCACGTGCGACCTGTTTGGCTTGGTACATGGCATTGGCCACCACGCGCGACTTATCAGTTTTGGCGAGAACGGTTGCGCAGTGATAGAGGTTGTATTCACACTCAGGCATGCCAATGCGTTCCACGGCTAAGAATGTTGATATTGCCAGGTTCAAAGCCGCCGGAGCAGCTAGACCGACGTCTTCTGATGCAAAAACCACCATTCGACGAGCAATAAACTTTGGATCTTCGCCGGCTTGTAACATGCGCGCCATGTAGTAAAGGGTGGCAGTCGCATCTGAGCCGCGCATGGATTTTATAAAGCCGCTGATGATGTTGTAGTGGTTTTCGCCCTTTTTGTCATAGCCTGGCACACGCTTTTGGGCAGCCGTTTCAACCACTGCCGGTGAAACCGGCTGCTTGTCGGCCAGTTGCACGGCAAGTTCAAGGTTCCCGAGGGCAACCCGGGCGTCACCGCCAGAAAGCTCTGCCAACAGATCAACGCTTTTAGCAGGCAAGCGTTTGGCGGTGAGTTTTTCTGCTTTGGCAGCCTTTTTGATAATGCTTACAATCTCATCTTTCGTTAGTGGTTCTAACACCAATACTCGGCTTCGGCTAAGCAGGGGATTAATGACTTCAAAACTTGGGTTTTCGGTGGTGGCACCAATGAGCACAATTGTGCCGTCTTCCACATAGGGAAGAAAGGCATCCTGCTGGGCTTTGTTAAAGCGGTGAATTTCGTCCACGAAGAGAATGGTCGTCTGTGCCAGGCGTCGGTTCTGTTGGGCTAACTCAACAACTTTGGTGACATCGGCTTTGCCAGCTGTAACCGCACTGAGTTCGACAAATTCAGCCTCGGTTTCTTTGGCTATAATGCGCGCGAGTGTAGTTTTGCCGCTACCGGGCGGACCCCACAATATTAAGCTGGTTGGCTGTCGCCGTTCAATAATTTCATGGATAATCTGGCCAGCATCTAACAAATGCCGTTGGCCAACCACATCGGCAAGGGTCTGCGGCCGCATTTTTTCCGCCAGAGGAGTCTCGGACATACTCCAAGTGTACCATTCGTATCAGACCAGCTCACCCTGTAAGCATTTAACGGCATTGTTTCTAACCAAAAGATATGCTTAACTTGTTAAGTATGGTGCAAATATCTGACAATGACTTTGAAGAATTGATTAACCGGGCGCTCGATGAGTTACCTGCCAAATACATTGAAGGCCTCAAAAATGTGGCCATAACTTATGAAGATGAGCCAACACCCATCCAACGCGAAAAGCTGAAGTTGAACTGTCACGAAACTCTTTTTGGTTTGTACGAAGGCATCCCACTTACCAAGCGCGGGGCGGGCTATAATCTTGTGTTACCCGACAAGATTACGATTTTCAAAGGTCCCATGACATCACTTTCCCCAGATGCATCCAATCTCTTTGCCCGAGTCAAGCACACTTTGTGGCACGAAATTGCCCATTATTATGGGTTAGATCATGATCGTATCCATTCGATTGAACGGCACTGGCGCTAACCTTAACTGGCTCAACTAGCCTAGGAAAATAAACAAAATATGGGATAATAGGTTATATGACTGATTTTGATCGTGAGCTTGAGCTTCTTATGGGGAAGCAGCGGGTAAGAGATGGTGAATGTGAGCGCCAGCATGTACTTTCCAGGCTGCTTGCACTGTGTACTGCTGGCGGCGGATTGTTTACGCGCGAGGTTGGCCCAGACCATATTTTAACCATCAAGATACAAGCTCACGAATTGTCTAGCAGTTCGCACCCAGAAGAGATTGAACTGGCAGAAGATAGAGTGTTAAAAGCCCATGTTTTACGTCAACGCGACGGCTTGCTCGGAATTGACACGGATACAGCCACTTACGGGAGCTGGGAAGGTTTAGCCATAAATCTTGGATCAGTTGCACCCGTCAGAGGTCAGGAAGGCGAAAGACATGACCTTCTAAAAGGAGTCTTAGCTCTAAATGGCATGGTAGCTGTTGATACCCTCGGGACAGATTTTGACGATCCACGCAGCGTGAAGTTCCTGGCTGCGCACTACGAAGCCATTACTATTGATGGTGTTCCCTTGTACTAATCAAAATGTCTAATTGATTAATATCACAGTTTATTGCTGCTTTTGAGCGTACACTTAGGCTATAAAGAGGAGATACTCATGAAGCGACGCTTCTTATGGCTGGCGGGTGTGGCCGCTGGCATTATTTCATTGTTTATGTGGGTGGGGATTGCCAGTGCTCATAGCTTTCGGACGGGCACCAACGTCACAACAGGTTCAAACGAAAAAATAGACGAAACGCTTTTTATTGCCGGTTCTACGGTTGATGTGAATAGCGAAGTCAATGGCGATATTTTTTGTGCCGGGCAAACAGTTACCATTAACGGCACTGTCCACGGCGATGTTATTTGTGTCGGACAAACGGTTACGGTCAACGGTACGGTGGACGGTAATGTCCGGCTCGCTGGCCAAACTGTCACGCTCGGTGCGAGTGTCAAAGGCAATGCAACTGTCGCTGGCCAAACTTTTACTCTGCAATCCGGCGCAAAAGTGGGGGGTGACCTGACGCTTGGCGCTACTAACGGCGTTGTTGATGGCACAGTCGGGCGCGACCTAGCGTTGGCTGGCCAAAATGTCACGATTTCCTCTGATATTGGGCGTAACGTCAAAGGTAATACCCAGAAGTTGACGCTAGTTAACGGGGCACATATCCATGGCAACCTGGACTATACAAGTCAGAATGATGTGGGGATGTCCAGTTCAGCCATAGTTGATGGTACAACCAGTCGAACAACACCCGTTAAACATGCTTCCAAGCGCGGAGCAGTGTTTGCTTTCAACTTAGGCGCCTTCATTTATTGGTTATTGGCATTAATGGCCTTTGCTCTGGTAATAGCCCTACTTGTACCTCGGGTACTCCACGATGCGACCGACGATAGTTTGCCATGGCCATGGAAGGCATTGCTGACCGGCCTAGTGGCTGGCATTGCATTCCCCGTGCTTTTCATAATTTTATGTATTACCGTGGTTGGCTTGCCGATGGCCTTCCTTGCCGGCTTGCTGTGGGCGGCTATCCTACTGTTGAGTAGTCCCTTTATGGCTTATCTGGTTGGGCGTATGATCCTGCAAAATAATACTAAGCCTTTGCTAGTGGCCATAACCGGCGCGGCAGCATTGGCAGTGCTGTTATTTATTCCAGTGCTGGGTGTCATTACTTTCGTCGTAACTGTTTGGATTGGCAGCGGCTTAATTTTACGGTCCCTATGGCACCATTGGCCACGACCAACCTATAACCTAGCGACCACAACCCATGCGAAGAAAGTCACGAGATAAGGAGATTGCGATGACAAGGATTGACAAGAAAAAAATGAAGGTAGTAAATCGCGGCGGCCCGCTGGGCTTCGTTCTATTCGTAGCCTGGATAGGCGCTGTTGTGTACTTTGTGCAGCATAGCTATGGCTTCTGGGGTTTTGTCCTCGCCGTTCTTAAGTCCTTTGTTTGGCCAGCCTACGTATTGCACCATGTACTAGTACTTTTGCATGCTTAGAACCCCTGGCCTTATCTTAATTACACACCACGAAGTTTTTCTCAGCCTTACCTAAGTCAAGCATTTTAAGATAAACCCAGGAGGAAAATATGATGAACGAACAATTACTAACACAACATTTCCGCGGGCAGTATGGCGAACCAATGATGACTGTGCAGAACGGTGATCCATGGGTTCACGTGCTGACGCATTTAGTCGGATTAGCCTTGTTAGTACTCGGCACTATCGTGGTA
>DATIHS010000032.1:0-11460 GCA_035480475.1 Patescibacteria group bacterium | reverse complement strand
TAAACCCAATTACACGTATCCGCTGGTGGTACGCGGCGTTGCTATTGGTGGCTGCCGTTTTTATTGTTCGCCTGTTTTATCTGCAAATTATTCGCCATAACTACTATAACCAGGCGGCTTTGCGGAGCCAGTTAAAACAATATGAAATTGAGCCGCAACGGGGCGTAATTTTAGCCCACAACGGGGACAGCACGACACCGATTGTACTGAACCAGACTTTATATACGGTCTATGCTGACCCGAAGTTTATTACAGATCCCAGTAAAACGGCTATTGAAGTACAAAAAGTGCTCGGCGGTGATGCTGGCGCTTTTGAGAAACAAATGAAAAACGCTACCAGCCGTTACGAAATCCTTGCCAAACGCGTCACAAAAGACAAGCGGGACACCCTCACCGCCCTCAAGCTGAAAGGTGTTGGCGCTCAAGAAACCAACTACCGGACCTATCCTCAAGGCCAATTAGCCGCACAAGTCCTGGGTTTTGTGAATGACGAAGGCAATGGCCAATATGGCCTCGAACAGGCTTTAAATGACACGCTAAAGGGTAAACCAGGCCAGTTGAAGGCCATTACGGACGCCCAAGGCGTACCATTGGCGGCCAACAAGGATAATATTGTGAAGCCTGCTGAAGCCGGCCAACAGACAGTCCTGACGCTTGATATTGGCATGCAACAACAGGTAGAAGATATTTTGAAGCAGCAAGTTGACGATACGAAGGCCAAGAGCGGCAGTGTGGTTGTGTTGGAAGCCAGTACGGGGGCAGTGAAGGCGATGGCCAACTATCCTACCTATAATCCAGCAGACTTTACCAAAGTTACTGACCAATCGGTCTTTGTGAATACGGCCGCGAGTGATGCGTTCGAGGTTGGCTCAATTATGAAAACGCTAACCGCGGCCGCGGCTTTAGATACAGGGGTTGTCAACAAAAACACGACCTACTATGACCCCAGTCATTTTCAGGTTGATGACGCGACAATTCACAACATTGAAGAAGATGGCGGCCCAGGCACAAAGAGCATAGCCGATATTTTGCAATTGTCGCTCAACACCGGTGCCACTTGGTTGCTCATGCAGATGGGCGGGGGACAAATCAACGAAAAAGCCCGAGTTACGTGGCACGATTACCTCGTCAACCACTACCAATTCGGCAAACCAACTGGCATTGAACAGAGTTATGAGGGCACTGGGGTCGTACCTGACCCGGTGAATGGCTTTGGCCTCAATATCCAGTTTGCCAACACCGCTTTTGGGCAAGGACAGACTGAAACTATTTTGCAAATGGGCGCGGCTATTGCTGCCGTCGTAAATGGCGGCACGTATTATCAGCCACATCTTGTAGATGGTTATATCAAACCAGATGGTACGGAAGCTGTTCAGACACCGAAAATTGTACGTACCGGTGTAGTTAAGGCCGACGTCAGCCAAAGCTTGCGAGAGTTCATGGAGTACACCTTGCAAAAGAACAAATTGACCTATGGGCAAAGCAGTTTACGGCCAGAGTATGCATATGGTGGTAAGACGGGTACGGCACAGATTGCCAAACCCGGTGGAGGCTACTACGACGATAAATTTAACGGTACTTTCCTGGGTTATATTGGAGGCGACCAGCCACAGTATGTAATTGTGGTGCGCGTCCAAACGCCGGTCAATATTTCCGGCTATGCCGGCGCCAAAGCCGCCGCACCAATCTACTTTAAAGTGGCTGACGCTCTCATTAATAACTTTGGCGTCAAACCCAAGACTGGCAGTTAGTAGGGAAGCATGCTGCAAGATACAAAAAAGCGTATAATAAGGGAAAATTCATGCTAGAAACCATAAACATCGCTGTCCAAACTAATACTGTTGTCCGCATCCTATTGCTGGGCACGATTAGCTTTCTGCTAAGTATGCTGATTACGCCTATCTACACGACGTTGGCGTACCGCGGCCAGTGGTGGAAACGCCAACGGACCGAAGCCTTAGGCGGCGCCTCAGCGGCCGTTTACACCAAGTTGCACGCCGAAAAACACAAACGCCATATTCCGACAATGGCTGGCATGATCTTTGTTACATCTGTTGCATTAGTCACTGTTCTCTTTAATCTAAACAAAGGGCAGACGTGGTTACCGCTAGCCGGCATGGTCGGGTCGGGCGTCATTGGTTTGGTAGATGACTGGATTAATATCCGTGGCAACGGCAGGGGTATTGCCGGGATGCGGGCCAAGATCAAGTTTGGCCTCCATAGCCTGGTAGCGCTCACTGGCGGTTGGTGGTTTTTTGCCAAACTCGGCGTAACCTCAATCAACCTTGGCGTAACCCACCTCCACATCGGCATTTTTATTGTGTTGCTGTTTTGGCTAGTCGTTATTGCTACGGCCAATGCTGTCAATATCACCGACGGGCTAGACGGTCTCGCGGGTGGACTGCTGGCGTCTTCCTTTGGTGTTTATACTATTATCGCCGGCCTAGAAGGCAAATACGTGCTGGCCGGCTTTTGTTTGTCAGTCGTCGGCGCACTCTTGAGCTACACTTGGTTCAATATTTATCCGGCGCGTTTCTTTATGGGTGACGTTGGTTCGTTTGCACTCGGTACGGCGCTTGGCATCATCGCCATGCAAACGGATACGGTTTATATCCTGCCGGTCATTGGACTGGTTTACGCGGCTGAAACCGGTTCAGTTATCATTAACCGTACTTCTAAAAAGCTGCGTCAGGGCAAAAAAGTGTTCTTATCATCGCCCATCCACCACCACTTTGAGGCTGTGGGTTGGCCCGAAACCAAAGTCACGATGCGCTTTTGGATCCTGGGACAAGTAGCAAGCGTGATTGGCCTGATCCTGTTCCTGCTGGGGAGGCGCTAGATGCGACCGCGTAACGTCCGACGTCCAGCCTATGCTGACCGAAGTGGCCAGCGCCGCCATCGGCCAGATTACAGCCTCGTACTTTTACCGACAATCCTATTGGTTATTGGTTTGATTGTGGTGTATGCCATCAGCCCTGGTCTCGCTGCACAGAAGCACGTTAGTGATAACTACTACGTGACCAAGCAAATTTTTACCGTGCTACTGGGTGCAGCATCGTTTGGGGTTGTTGCCCAGGTGCCGCTATCAGCCTGGAAGCGCCTGCGTGTTCCATTGATTGTCCTAGCTGGCGTAGCGACCTTAATTGCGCTCGCTTTACCTGTGAGCGCCGAGTATCCCGCCCACCGCTGGGTACGCTTTGGTGGTCAATCTCTTCAGTCCGTCGAGCTGATTAAATTTGCAATCGTTATCTGTTTGGCTGCCTTTTTGGCAGACAAAATTAAACAAGGGGTCATGAGTAATACAAAAAAGACGCTCCAACCGCTCATGGTCATCCTTGGGGTTATTGGCATAGTGGTAGCGATCGCCCAGCGTGACCTAGGTTCCACTGGTGTGTTGGTTGTAATGATGGCAGCGATGGCGTATATTGCTGGTTTGCCCATGAAACGTGTGTTACAAATCAGCGCCATCATTGCCATCGGCACTATACTGGCGATTGCTTCAATTGGCTATCGGCGCGACCGTGTCTTGACCTTTTTACACCCTGAACAGGATTGTCAGGACGCCGGCTACCAGGCTTGCCAGGCCCTAATCGCCGTCGGTTCAGGTGGTCTTGTGGGGAAGGGCTTGAGCCATGGCGCACAAGCCTATGGCTACCTACCTGAGGCTTCGAACGACTCGATTTTTGCCATCATGGCCGAAAAGTTTGGCTTTGTGGGCGTAACTGTATTGATTGCCTTATTTATGGCACTATTTGGCCGCATTAAAAACGTCTTAGAACGGGCACCCGATGATTTTTCGCGTGTCATGGTGGCCGGTATACTGGCATGGTTGAGCACCCAGACGCTCATTAACATCGGTGCAATGATCGGCTTGCTGCCGCTGAAAGGCATTACCTTACCTTTCATAAGTGCAGGTGGAACGAGCGTGATTTTTGTGACGGCAGCGCTTGGCCTCGTCTTTCAGGTGTCACACTACACGACCTTTGGGGTAAGCGATGACTATACAGCACAACCTAAATCGGAGCGCAGGGCTATCAACTATGGCTACGCCAACCGACGCCCATAAACCACTCGTTGTGCTGTCTGGTGGTGGCACGGGCGGCCATATTACACCCATCATTGCTGTAGCCCACGAGCTCAAACAGCTAAATCCGGCCATCGAGATTGTTTATATTGGCGAAAAGGGCGGTAAATTCAAAGACTTGACCGATACGAGCCCCGACATTGACCGCTCATATGCCATCCAAGCCGGCAAACTACGCCGTTATCACGGCGAGTCATTATTAACGCGTTTGGCGGACGTTAAAACCAACGCTTTAAACCTCCGCGATGCCTTCTTAGTCTCGCTAGGTGTTCCTAGTGCTTGGCGTTTGCTGGGCAAATTGAAACCCGACGTTGTTTTCCTAAAAGGTGGTTATGTTGGGGTTCCGGTGGGCATTGCTGCCGCCGCGCGCCGCATTCCGATTGTGACGCATGACTCTGACGCCATTCCTGGTTTGGCGAACAGGTTGGTCGGCCGCTGGGCTAAGCTCCACGCCACCGCTTTGCCAGCCGAGTTTTATGCCTACGACCAAGCTAAAGTACAGTCGGTTGGCGTCCTGGTAGGTCACAATTTCCAATCTGTTACACCAGAGGTACAAGCCGATTTTAAAGAGCAACTTGGCTTGCCAAGGGAAGATCCACTACTGTTAATTACCGGCGGCAGCCTGGGAGCCCAACGCATCAACGAAGCCGCGGCTAAGCTTATGCCGGCGCTACTCGCTAGCCATCCTACAATGCACGTAATCCACCAGGCAGGGAAGGGCAAAGCCGACGTTTATGGTACCTATACTGACAAGCGCTTGCAGGTACTCGAGTTCATGAAGCCGATGCATGTGTATACCGGCGCGGCAGACTTGATTGTTTCGCGGGCGAGCGCCAATACGTTGGCAGAATTGGGCGTCCAAGGCAAAGCGTGCGTGGCGATTCCTAGCCAGTTCCTAGCTGCGGGCCACCAATTGAAAAATGCCGAACGTTTGGAAGAGCAGGGAGCTGCCATAATCGTTCAGGAAGAGCAATTGTATGATTTACAACAGGGCTTGTTGCCAGTTATCGATTCACTTCTGAATGACGCAGGGAAGCGCCAAGAACTTGCCCAAAACTTACAGTCAATAACCATACCTGATGCCGCCAAGCGCCTGGCGCGCCTTATTTTGGATCAGATCAGAGCATCTTAGCTATGCGATTTAGAAAACAAAAAAAGCCTGACCAACCGCCACGACGTTCGCCGAATGCGGGTGGGCCTGCGGTCTTTTCATATTATGCCCGCGGTGCCTCCAATGATAACCAAAACACCGGCCGCAACGAGGGTAAAGTGGTACGGGCCTACAAACCGCGCTTAGGCCACTTGCCAAGCTACATTGCCTTGTTAGCGATTGTTATAGCCTCCTTATATGCATGTTATTTACAGCCTAACCCCCACATCGCCATTGTCACCCAAAACGGTACGGTTCATCGGAGCAACCAGGTATATCAGGAAGGCATTGCGAATATTTGGCACAAATCTTTGCTGAACCAAACCAAACTCACGCTTAATAGCACCCGCTTACAGAATGACATTCTGCAGCAGTTTCCAGAACTTGCGGGAGCTAAAATAGAGTTACCGCTGCTTGGCCGTCGTCCTTCGGTTGTCATTACACCTGGCACTCCCGCTCTGAAGCTTGTGAGTGTTAACGGTGAGTTTTACGTGGACAACAACGGCAAAGTTATGGCCCAAGCACGAGATGTCCAGGAAAATAAGCTAGACACCTTAGCTGTCGTCCATGATGAGACTGGTGCCAGAGCCGACCCTGGCAAAGTAATTATTCCCGGTGTTGAAGCCGAATTCTTACAAAAGCTACAGCGTCAATTGATGGTGGCCAACCTTAAAGTGGTCTCTATAACACTGCCTGCAAATGCTGCCAATGAAGCTGACGTCCATCTGGACGGTATCGGTTACTTTGTGAAGTTCTCAACTACTACTGACCCACGCCAGTCAGTAGGGAGCTTCATGGCCGCCAAGGCTAAACTGGATGCCGATAATACGTCACCCGGTCAATACATCGATGTTCGCGTCGATGAAAAAGTCTTCTATCAATAAGAACGTGAGACCCCCGTTGCTCCACTTCTCTAGTTCGTCTTTTGTTCATATTATTCAAAACGCAACTGTGGCAAAAAAACTATATAAACATATCAAAGTAGGGAAATGTCAAAAAACTTTATATTTGTAAATAGAATAGGGGAATGTCAAATTGTGCGACGGTAGTTGTGAAAAAAGTAATGTTTTCACGACATTGCTGTGGATAAGTCAAACTATGCGATATATCACAACAACCACTTCCGACAGTAGAAGCGACGTCGAAGCAGTCTAATGGTATAAAGAATGTAACAGCACAGCGCATGGAAAGAAATGCGCGCAACGTTCGGTATTAAACCGAAATAGTCCCCTGTAGAGGGGTATACCGTTATCACCTAGGAACAATATATGCGCGTCGCAAAATATACATTGTGCGACATCACGAGTAGGTCTCAAATGGTATTGCTGCACCGCTTCCATGCCGCATATTTTCTGCGTTATGTTATATTTCCACGTTTTTGTTTTTACGTTTGCCTGTCCCGCCCTTGTCTATCAAAAAAACTTACTAGCCCACAATCACTCACTAGCTGTCTAACCTGCTAGTCCGGTACTTGCACTGTTCGTATTTTGTTTAGTTTCTAAGAAACCGACTTGGCGTTCATACTATTAAATAGGTTGGGTTTGCTCTTCGACGGGTTGTGCGCCGGCAAGCGCGGCGAGAGCTGGGTGATCAAGAGAAGCAATATCTTCCAAAGAAGCTGCCTGAGCGTGAGATAAAATGAAATTTGCGAGTCCCAAGGCCAAATTAACATAAGAGCTTTTAGTAAGGTCTAAGTCGGCTGCAATTCGGTCAGCCTCTTCGGCAACTCTGGGTTGAACCTTCCCTGAGTAAACAACACGTCTCGGCTCTGATCCAGGATGTCGTCCCATAGTCTTCTAATACTTACTCCGCCAGCGAGTAGGTGGCTTTGGCGACGCGTTTGAACTGTGTTTTGCCTTGGAGGTTCAATAGGATGGTCGTTTCCTTAACATAGCGGCTCTTGAGCACCTGTTTGACAATTTCGTCACGGTGCAGAGGCTCTCCTGCTTTCTTGAGGACCTCGGTAATAATGTCAGCCACGGTTCCCTTTTCGTAACCCCATTCTTTGAGAGCGTAAATGCCACGGCCAATGAGCACAAAGCGCTTGTCCTTAATCAGCTCGTTATGGATGGCCTGGGTGGTAACGTCTTTGCGCTTAAAATCTGAACCCTTGATAGCTTCGGCAATTTCGTTGAAGTGCATGTGTTTGCCATGCTCTTTGAGGATGACATAAATTTTGTCACGGATGTTCTTGGGATTCACCATAGGCCACTTAATGAGTCCCCAACGCCCATTCAGGCTCGCCAGTTGTTTGCTGATACTAGCAAGGGCGCGAGCATGTTTGACGTTCTCGAGTTTGGCTTCTTTGGCAATGTCTTCAATGGCAGCCGGTTCGCCAATATTTTTGACAGAGGTGATAATCTGTTCCACCTGCTTCTTGATTCCCTTTTCGTCATGGACGCTCTTAAGGCCGGCGCTATGGTAGTAATAATCGTTATCGTCAATGACCACCAGCTTGGGGCAAAGTTGTGCTAAGAAAGACACGCGCGCTTGGTCAATACGAGTGTTCTCTTCGGTCAATTGGGCGGCAATTTCACTAATACGAGCAACGTTTCCGACATTGCCGAGCAGCTCGATAAAAGCATCTTGCACCATCGCAACGTGTGGCAGCTGGCCATTGTCGGCCTGAGTCTTGAGACGGACCACAACAGCTTTTTCCAGCTGGCGGACACGTTCCCGGGTAATACCGAGTAGCTCCCCGATCTGCTCCAAAGTTTCCTTACGGTCAAACAAACCAAAGCGACGCGCGACGATTTCCCTTTCACGCTCGCGGTCCACAGTAGCCAGAACATCAGTAATTATCTTCTCGATCTGCAGTTTAGCGGCATCTGGCATATCTGTAACTGTCCTTCCCTACCCTTAATTCATATGTGATAATAGTATAACTGTAAAACAAATGTTTACGAGTGTCAATACCTTTCCACTACTTTTATTTTAGCATGAAATAGACGTCTTCGCATCATATATGATGTAGAAATATCACCGTAAAACAACTTGCCATCTGTGCAAGATGTGGATAAACCGGTTGTGATTAGCGCAGCTCCAGCTGTACTATCCCTCGAAAGTCATTTTCATACTTCGTACTCCGAAAAATTGCGTCTTGTGTTTGTTCGTCTGACAAGACATCGCGACCACTTTCCAGAGCCTCTCGCAAAGCAAACGCGCCTAGAGCTAACAACGAGTCGCTCCTTTCGGACAGTGATCGTTGTTCGCTGCCGGGATTTTCGCCGATTTCGCCGCTTGCAAAAATGCGTGGATAAAGCGTGATAGAGGGTTTGAAACGATCAATGCCCTGGCGATGCTCAATACGCTCGTGCGCAGCGTCAAACGGATGTTTGAATAAGCCCGATGGGTGTTGACCCGACCTGACAGAGACAAAAGTTTTGCGAATACGTCTGAATGGCGAGAAGGCGTTAAGCCATGCGTGGTAAGGGTGTCCTGAAAAACAGATCGTCAGATCGTCAATAATGCACTCGTCAAGCTCTGCTACGTCCAAAGCCTCACGCAGCCGCGCATGATCCACGCTGACCTCGCCGTTTAAGTGTGGCTTGAGTCGCTCTGCGACCAATATCCGCGGTCCATTACTCATAGATTTGCAAGCATACAATAAAAATCATGGATAACCAAAAACATTTCAAACACTAATTACTTCTTAACGGTACGGCGGACGACGCGCTTCTTTTTGTCTGGAGCCTTGTCTAGGATAGCCTTCGCCTCGGCTTCGGTCATTTTGGTTGGATCTTGGCTTTTGGGAATGCGGGCGTTCTTTTTGCCGTTCGTAACGTAAGGGCCATAGGGTCCGTTGACAATCTGGATCCCATTCGCAAACTGAGCAATGTATTTATTGGCTTCTTTTTCGAGCTTGGCGGCGTACAATTCGCGAGCTTCCGCTTCGGTGATTTTCATGGGGTCATGTGGCTTGATAGAAACGAATAACTTACCAACCTGTATGTAGGGGCCGAAACGGCCAATGTTAGCTTTAATCTCCTGCCCATCATCGGTCTGGCCAACCAGCCTCGGCAACTTAAACATCTCAAGTGCTTGCTCGAAGGTAACTTCTTCCAGGCTGACGCCTTCCGGCATGGGGGCAAAATCTGGCTTTTCTTCGCTCTCTGTCTCACCGCGTTGTAACATCGGTCCAAACCTGCCGTAGCGCGCAATAATAGGTTTGCCGCTGGCTGGGTCAGCACCAAGGGCACGGGCTTGACTGGTTTCTTCACGGCTCACATTGGCGGATTGCTCAACCATGGGGTGGAACTCTTTATAAAAGTTAGCGAGCATATCTGTCCAGGCTTCCTTGCCCTCGGCGATGGTGTCGAATTCCTGTTCAACCTTGGCAGTAAAGTCATAATCGACAATGTTGGCAAAGTATTTAACGAGAAAATCGGTGGTGACGTCGGCAACTGATGTGGGAAAGAGTTTCGCACGCTCGGCGCCGAAGGACTCTTCGCTCGTCGTTTCGTCTATCTGGCCCTTTTCTAGCACTAGCTTGATGGCAGGACGTGTCTTGGCTTCTTGATCGGCCTTTTCCACGTAACCGCGTGTCTGAACAGTACTGATCGTGGGTGCATAAGTGCTTGGGCGGCCAATGCCAAGCTCTTCGAGCTTGCGGACCAGGCTCGCTTCACTATAACGAGCCGGCGGACGGCTAAATGTCTCTGTCGCCGCAACGCTTTGGGCGGTGAGCGTTTGACCATTCTTTAACGGCGGCAGAATAGTGTCTTCCTTGCCACCGCCATAGACTTTAATAAAACCGTCAAACCGTAAGACTTCGCCTTTGGCGGTAAAAGTTTCAGGACGATTGCTCACGGCTATGGTCACTTCGGTGCGGTCAACTTCAGCCGCTGCCATTTGGCTAGCCAGAGCACGCCGCCATATGAGGTTATAAAGCTTCTTTTGCTGTTCGTCATTGCCGGCCTGTAAACGATGGAAGTCAGTGGGACGAATTGCCTCGTGTGCTTCTTGTGCGCTCTGGTTCTTTGTTTTGTATTGGCGCTGTTTGTGATATTTGGCTCCGTACTCACCTGTAATATAGGCTTCTGCTGCGCCAAGGGCTTGGCCGGACAATATTGTGCTGTCAGTACGCATGTAGGTTATATAGCCGCTTTCATACAAACGCTGGGCGAGGGTCATTGTTTGACGGACACTAAAGCTCAGGCGCCGCGCCGCTTCCTGCTGGAGGGTGCTGGTCGTGAAAGGCGCCGCGGGATTACGTGTGGCCGGCTTTTGGTCAACCGCCGTGACGGTGAAAGTGGCTTGAGCGGCAGCTTCCAAGAATTGTCGAGCAGCGTCATTATCTGCAAAACGCTTGTCAAGCTCGGCGTCTAACTCCTCTGAGTTGGCCGTAAACACCCCTGTCACCTTGAAGTCGCCAGTCGCATTGAAGGCCTTTATTTCGCGTTCGCGTTCAACGATCAGACGGACGGCGACCGATTGCACGCGCCCTGCCGACAAACCGGCCCGCACTTTTTTCCACAGCACAGGACTTAATTCATAACCCACCAGTCGGTCGAGGATGCGACGTGCTTGCTGGGCGTCTACCAATTTCTTATCGACATTGCGTGGTTTGGCAACAGCCGCTTCAATGGCCGACTTTGTGATCTCGTGGAAGACAATCCGCTTGGTCACGCTCGGATCGAGGCCAAGCGCTTCACAGAGATGCCAGGCAATTGCCTCCCCTTCGCGGTCTTCATCACTTGCGAGCCATACAACAGCATCTTTTGCAGCGGCCTTGAGCTCTTTAATTACCTTTTTCTTATCTGGCGGGACGGCATAGGTTGGCCGGAAATTATGCTCAATATCGATGTTAAGTCCCTTTTTGGGCAGGTCGCGGATGTGCCCAAAACTACTCTTAACTGTATAGTCTTTACCAAGGAACTGCTCAATGGTCTTGGCTTTGGCCGGGCTCTCCACGATCACGAGATTTTTTGCCATTACGGTTAAGTATACCTCATTCTTATATATGCAAATGGGTAGACTAAAGCATATTGCGCGTGAATGCAAATGTTCGTTTAGCCGTTGCCGAGCCGCCAGCCGGCCCAAATGCCAACAATTGAGCCAACCGTGCCTAACAAAAGGCTCCAAAGGCCCAAGACATTGCCGTGGTCAAAAATGCTGCCGATCCCGCCACCAACTATGCTGCCGAGGAAGATGCCGATCCAAATGTATGTTTTGGTTTCCATACCGCTAGTGTAGCGCGCTTGCCAAGCTAAGCCAATTACCGGAT
>DATIHS010000031.1:0-3890 GCA_035480475.1 Patescibacteria group bacterium | reverse complement strand
CCCTGGGTACTACAGGTGGACGCAATGGTTCTTCAAGCTGCTCTTCGAACGCGGCCTGGCGTATCAGAAAGAGTCGCTGCAATGGTGGTGTCCTTTTGATAAAACAGTGCTGGCCAACGAACAGGTCGAAGCAGGCCGCTGCTGGCGCTGCGGCAACGAAGTCGTCAAAAAGGCCCTCAAGCAGTGGTTCTTCAAGATCACTGACTACGCCGACCGTCTGGTGGAAGACCTGGAAGACCTTGACTGGAGTGATGCCATTAAAGCCATGCAGCGCAACTGGGTTGGCAAAAGCAAAGGCGCAGAAATTGACTTCCATATTGAAGGCTCCAAAGAAGTAATTACCGTCTTTACTACTCGTGCTGACACCATTTTTAGTGGAGCTTTTATTGTTTTGGCGCCTGAACATCCCCTGGTTGCCAACGTGACAACCCACGAGCATGAACACGCTGTGGAGGTCTATGTAAAACAAGCCCAAGCCAAGTCCGATATTGAACGTCAAGCAGAGGGTGAAAAAGGGAAAACCGGTGTCTTTACGGGCAGTTTTGCCATCAACCCATCCAATAAGGAAAAAATACCTATTTGGATAGGTGACTTTGTGCTGGGCGGCTACGGGACCGGCGCTATTTTTGGAGATATTCATGATGAGCGCGACTTTGAATTTTTGAAGCAATTCGATATTCCCGCACGGGTTACCGTCATCCCAGAAGATAAAAAAGAGGCCGAAAAGGTCAAAGCCAAAGAATATGCCTACACCGGCGAAGGTACTTTAATAGACTCAGGCGAATTTAGCGGCCAACACAGCGCCGAGGCGCGGGATAAAATCATAGATTGGTTGGCTAAAAAGGACGCAGCCCGAGAAGTTGTTAACTACAAGATTAGGGACTGGCTGATCAGTCGCCAGCGGTATTGGGGTGCCCCCATTCCCATTATCCATTGCGAAAAGGACGGCCCTGTGGCGGTACCCGACGACCAATTGCCGGTGGTTTTGCCCGAAGTCTCCAGCTATCAACCCACCGGTGAGGGGACGAGTGTCTTGGCAAGCATCCCCGAGTGGGTGAACACCACCTGTCCAAAGTGTGGTGGGCCAGCCAAACGCGAAACCGACACCATGGACGGCTTTGCCTGTAGCAGCTGGTACTTCCTGCGCTTTGCCGATCCCCATAATGACAAAGCGGCGTTTGACCGCGAAAAAGCTAAGTTTTGGCTGCCGGTCGACGATTACATCGGCGGGGCAGAACACGCCATCATGCACCTGTTGTATGCACGTATGTGGACCAAAGTCATATTTGACGCAGGTTTAATCGAGTTCGATGAACCCTTCAAAGCACTGCGCAACCATGGCTTAATCCTGGCGCCCGACGGCCGCAAGATGAGCAAAAGTTGGGGTAATGTCATTGCACCGGACGAATTAATTGACCAAGGCTATGGTGCCGACGCCATACGCATTATGGAACTGTTTATTGGCCCCTGGGACCAACAAGCAAACTGGAGCGTGGAAGGCATGGGCGGCTGCTACCGCTTTTTGCAGCGCTTGTGGACATTGGTGCAAGAGCAGCTTGAGGCGAAGCAAACAAAAGGCGAGCCGAGTCGTGAGCTGGACGTCGCTCTGCATAAAGCTATCAAACGGGTGAGCGAAGATTTGCACCAAATGGGCTTCAATACCGCCATAGCCGCCCTTATGGAGCTTGTGAATGACCTCTACAAGCTGAAAACTTCAGTAAGTTTGGGCTCGGAACAGTGGGGCAAGGTTTTGGGCGTTTCCTTGCAGCTGCTGGCACCGTTTGCCCCGTTTTTGAGCGAAGAACTCTGGCACCAACTTGGTCATGATTCTTCAATTCATCTGAGTGAATGGCCCCTGTGGGATGAAACCTTGTTAGCTACTGATACTATCACCATAGTGGTCCAGGTAAACGGCAAAGTGCGTGCCGAGCTATCGGTTAATAATGATGCCACAGAAACGGATATCACCAAGGCAGCGAAGGCCAACGAGAAAGTTGCTGGTTACTTGGCTGGTAAAACTATCAAAAAGACAATCTATGTGACTGGCAAACTGATTAGTTTTGTTGTGTAGGCGGCTTACTTTTCAGGAACATCAATGACTACACAGGCAGTAGGCATTGCTGTTTCAGCAACATGAGAGATAGAAATAACACGAGCTGTCTCAGCTTCCGGTGTGGTGGGGGTCGCGAAAGCGGGTGCTTCAGCACAGACTGGCTGGACGTTTGGGACAGGTGTTAATTCAACAGCTGCACCCAAAACGGTGGCGCCAGTAAGCGCAGTTCCAACAGCGAAATACCAAAGGCTTCTCTCAAAATGTTTCATAATAGGCTATTATAACAAAACACAAGCATTTTGTCAACCTTTACCGCTTGAGTTTTACCAGTTTGTGCGTTAAGCTATCTGTAAGATTCATCAGTATAATTTGCAAAGGAGACGTGTTTTTTATGGGTAAGCCTAAAAAACGAACGACTTCCCGTCGGACGGGTTCCCGTCGAAGTCATTTGGTGGTCAAACTTGCCCGCGCCGTCAACGCTAAGAGCCCTGTAAAGGTGTTTACCACCCGCAAGGAGTCAGGCAAGCAGCTGACAGCGACGGTCAAAGCTAAGAAGACCGCTAAAGTCTAGTCATCTAGACAAGGATTTAACAAATTATGAGTGCTAACCGCCACCTTGGCCGCATCATTGCGCTGCAAACGCTGTACGAAATCGAGTTCAGACGTGATTGCAGTGATCCCCAGATTGACCAAGCGGAAGTGCTCAAACGTAACATAGAGCGTTACCACGAAACCGTTGACGACCGCGACTTTATCCGCAAGCTCGTGGATGGAGTGTCTAAAAAAACTCCTGAGCTGGACGAACAACTGCAGCCACTGGCGCCTGAATGGCCCATTTCCCAAATTGCGCGTATGGACCGGATTGTCCTGCGCATGGGTGCTTACGAGCTCCAAGATGGGGAAGCAGTACCACCTAAAGTTGTCATCAACGAGGCAGTCGAGCTGGCCAAGGCTTTTGGCGGCGATAACTCCTCGAAATTTATCAACGGTGTCCTAGGTTCGCTGCTTAAGCAGCTGACTGCAAAAGCTCCCAAAGGAAAACCGAAGAAGTCATGAAGCGTCCTAAGCCCCTACAGGGATTTAAGAAGTTTGTCACCAAGCGCAAACCCACCATTAGTGAGGTTGTGCGTGAACCTACCGCTGGCGGGGTTATTTTTCGACGCACCGCCAAAAAGGATGTCGAAATCCTGTTGATTCAGGATGCCAAAAACCGCTGGACCATACCCAAAGGTCATATTGAAGAAGGCGAAACTGCTAAAGAGACGGCGGAACGTGAAATCCGCGAAGAAACAGGCCTCCAAGAGATGAAAGTCCTCAACTGGCTGGGCAAAATCCATTTCCGCTACCGCCGGGCCAGTAGTTTGGTACTCATGACCACTGAAATTTTTCTAGTAGCAGCCAAGGGAGATACCGACAAACTGAAGCCGGAAGACTGGATGAATGGCATTAAATGGTTTTCAGCTAACCAAGCCCTTGATAAGATTGAATACGACGACATCGGTAAACTTATCCTTCTGGCCCTTAAGAAAATTCGCGAGTTACCCTAGCTAGACACCATGGACTATCAACCTTACCACCAGTTCGCCCAAGACGTCCTCGGCGTTACCTTTAAAGACATCCAACTGTTGGTAACGGCGTTCACCCACCGTTCTTATGTGAATGAACATAAAAAGACCGTCAAAGAGCATAACGAGCGCCTGGAATTCCTTGGTGACGCGGTATTGGAACTGGTAGCGACAGAGTACCTCTTTGCGACCTATGAAGAGCCCGAAGGTGTCCTCACCAACTGGCGTAGTGCACTGGTAAGGACGGAAAGCATCGGTGCTGCGGCGACGCG
>DATIHS010000030.1:0-3632 GCA_035480475.1 Patescibacteria group bacterium | reverse complement strand
TTTTCGAGCTGGTAGCTGTCGAGCGCGGGATTGTCTTTATAACGCTCCACCACCGCAGTAATGAAGGTTTTGAGCTGCGGCTCCCACTCCGTTTTTGGCTCTTCCATGGCCCACGTGGGCATATGGCATTCCGGCCACCTTGGTTGTCGCAAACCAAGCGTGAGGCTGACTTTGGCATGATACTGATTGGCCATGGCGAACTGCCAATCGAGATCACTAAAATCATAGTTGCCTTGGTTTTTTTCAATGTTGGACCAGTAGCTGACTAATCGCAAGTCGTGGACCCCCAAGTCGGTCAAGATAGCATGCAGTGTGTCGTGTGGATCCAGACCGAAATACTCGGCATAGTCAGATATAAAGGTCGCGCTCAAGCGGGTGGGTTCGCGCGAGTGCTTGGCAATATACCACTGCGCAATGCCGTACATACTGCCAATACAAAAAATGACCACAGCACACAGCAAAATGATAAGCTTGTGCCACCACCTCGTATGCCACCACATCTTGAACTGGTTCCAAAAATAGGCCACGCTAAAGCGTGAGGCAGGTTTCTTCCCTGTCTTGTCAGGCTTGCTAACAGACTTCTTTGTTTGTGCCATAATATGATTTAGATGCAAATGAAGCCGCTTACGCTTAGCCTCATTATACTGGTTTACAACGAAGAGCACCATCTCAAAGCCTGTCTTGATGCCATTGCCGCCCAAACGGTAATGCCAGAGGAAGTCATTGTCGTGGATAACAATTGTACTGATGGCAGTATGGCCATTGCCCGAAGGTACAAATTTGTGAAGATTATCAACCAACCTATCCAGGGGATGATTCCTTCGCGCAACCTGGGGTTTAACGCTGCCAAGGGACAAATTTTGGCACGTATTGACGCCGATGCTCAACTCGACCCTGATTGGGCTGAGCGCCTCAAGACGGATTTTCAAGACCCGACAGTCCAGGCGGTCAGCGGCCCGGCTCGCACTTTGACAATTCCACCGAGCTTCCGGCCACACACGCGGTTATGGCCAATCATTTATTTCTGGTGGACCGAAGCCGAATTCGGTATCCCAATCTTGTGGGGCGCGAATATGGCCATTCGGAGTAGTGCTTGGAAAAAGATTCGCGACCAGGCTTGCCTAGACGATGCGATGGTACACGAAGACCAAGACCTGTCTTATTTGTTAGCTGGTAAGGGCCTACGGGTTGTACGTGACAACCGGCTTATTATGAACACCAACGGCCAAACCTATCATGAATGGGCGAAGTTTGTGGAATATGTACAGCGCCGCTGGCGTACGCGTCACATGCATACAGCCAAAGGAACACTCCAAACGCCGCAAACTATCCGTTTGCATTGGTGGCAGCGGCTGGCACGATATGTGGCCGTTATTGTGATTGGCATGCCCTTTCTTATATCGAGTTTTGTTTTGGGTGCCTTCAAGGCCGTAATCGATGTTATTCCTGTTGGCGCGCCTACCAAACATTAACTGGCTGGGTTGCTGTGGATATGTCCCTGTGGGTCAAAGTATGGCTTACAGCCAGACCACAAGCCTTTATTTTGGCTGCGGGCTTGCTCTTCGTCGCGTCGAAACTCGTCAGACTTAGTAAATGGAAAGCCCAGATAAGCAAAACCATAGCCATTTTTTATTATCTCCGCCTCGACCAAGTCACCATTGTTGGTGTAGACATAGCGCAGTAAACGGTCATAGCGGTCGCGATTGGTGCTGAGAGGGTCAGCCTCTAGGCGTACGGGCCCGTTGCCGATTAATTGTTTCGTATAAGCGGCGGCGGCTTGGCCAAAACACTCCACGGCTTTACGCGGATCGTGCGTTTCGGGCGTGTCCACGCCAATCATACGGATTTTTTCTTGCTTTCCGTTCATGTTGACAGCAATCGTATCGCCGTCGATGAATTCGGTCACCACATAGGATCCTGCCGGTACCTTTTGTGTGAGACGGACAATTTGCTCGGGGTGTTTGCTGACATAATGTGCAGCCCCGGCAACCAAGAGGGTTAGTACAATACTCAAAACATGCCGGTGACCTCGTCTGTGTGCCATCTACTTAGTGTAACGCGCTTCAGCTTAATTTCAGCAACTATACACGTAATTGCGCTGCCACATAGGCTGGCGTCACCTTTGTCCCGTCGATATTGACCACTGGCTCGCCGAGCTGCGGTGGTTCGATTTCGCTGGTGAGGCGCTCAAAAGTAGGCACATCAAGATTCCCGTATGGGCGCCGCGAATCATCGTCAGCCTCCTCTGTGGCCCGCTTTTTGGCGAGTGCTTTTTCCGTTTGCACCCACACTAAAACCGTCTTAGCACCAGTTGCCTGACAAATGTCGTATTTCTCTTTGCGGTGGATGTAATGGTTTAAGTTAGCGTCATAAATGACATCTTTGCCTTGATGCAATAATTCAGCCGTTCGTTCATCGATTGCTTTGTATAGTGCGGCATGCTCTTCCGGCGTAAACTGAGGCTGCGGAAACAATTCCAGCCTAATACGATCTGACTGCAAATGCACCGCTCCCGTCAAATCATGTATAACTTCAGCTGTGGTTGTTTTACCGGCACCAGGATAACCGAGCATCATGTATAAAGTTGCCATATTCTGATTCTAGCAGGTTGTTATATTGACCAGCAGCGGCATTGTAAAATTACAGTAAAAGTGCTAAAGTATGTTTTACTATGCCTTCTCGTAAACGACGTCCTTTGGCCATCGATTCAGAGATCATTGAGTTTAAGGATTATGGGCCTGACATTGAGCGAATTGGTCGTTATGACCCAAATGAACTGATCTTTGACTGGGCACCAAAAGCCATTCGGGCCAGCCGTGCGATGCGTGAAAAATTTGCGCGCTCCTACCGAGGTTTCAAGGTTGGCGTCGTGAGTGTCGATAACAATCCCGACTTTCATAAAAGTGCTGCTTTAGTTGGCGCTAACTACAAACCAACCCCCGAGGATGATAAATTATGTGGTGAAATGTATACCGTCGAGCGCGCCAAAGAACTACACTTCCCCGTTATCCAAGCTGTTTTTGTCGCTGGTACGACGAACAAGCAGCAAATTTTTGAGGTAAACCGTATCCGCACACCCACCCTGTGGGCTTGCCGAGACTGTGTGAATGGCTATCTTGACCCGAGTACGCTGGTTGTTTCTGTCGGCGCTGGTAGGGATGAGAACTTTTACGAAGTACATACTGCCCTCCAGCTAGCACGCATCTACGAAAGCCCCTTGAAAGATGAGCCACGTACGTTTGTGATTCATGATGACCCTGAGTTCTCGACCTTTGCTACCGCCAAGGTCATCTATCTTGACCGAACGGCTGGCATGCCAATTGAAAATACGCAACAGAATCGACTGGATCGGGCCGAGGCAGTAGTGGCTTCCCTAATGGAAGCAGCCCAGGCTGCCTAATAGGCTAAGCGGCGTGTTGCGACTGTCCCGCAGCACTTAAATAGCTGTCCAGCAATTCGCCAGGCGTAAAACCGACTGCCTCTTTTGGCGCGCCGGCTGGTTTCGGTTTAGGAATAAGTGGCACAAATTCGAACATCCAGGCATTTGACTCAGAATTGTACTGCAGGCAACTTATTACCCTGCCCTTCATCACACGGCCATCTAACACATTTGAGAATGCTACGGGGGTACC
>DATIHS010000029.1:0-6971 GCA_035480475.1 Patescibacteria group bacterium | reverse complement strand
TATAAGTGGAAGAATTGCCGCTATCCCAAGCCCACAGGTTCTTCATATAGAAAGTCGAGCCGTTGATGTTGACACCGTACTCGTCAGTTGGCTTACCGGTACGGGCGATAGTAGCTCCCTGAGGATTGCGACCCAAAGAATCTAACTGGTCACTGTAATCCCGGGAATTGAGTTGGATGGTCTGGGCAGTATTAACCATGTCGCAGGTTATCCCGTAGTAGGCGAAGATACCATTAATATCTTTATGACTATCGATACAGTAGAGCACCGCTTCGTCCCGGGTGTGGAAGCCACTGTAGATAATGTCATTGCTAGAAGCTGCCAGGGTAGGCTTAGGTGGAGAAATAACCGCGAACATCTGGACTACGATTGACAGGGCTATCAGGGCAAAGCCAGTGCGACGAATGGCCTGCTCGCGGTGCATGCGCTTGGCGTAGAAAGACACCTGGTTGATTAGGCTAGGGTTGAAAGGAAGATTACTGAGTAATTTCCGAAACATTTTGTTTATCTTCTCGTCGCTTAAGTGTTCATGCTTATTGAACCATAAACTATTACTTTCCCGCAAGGGCTTCACGGTTGATAGGAGGCAAGTTTTCCACTATAATAGGGGGTAGCAGAGCAATGTAAGGGATACGTTAAGAGGGTTCTTTAGAAGTGGCAAAAACTGACAAAAGTTATGATTCGGCCCAAATTCAGGTCCTGGAAGGCTTAGAGCCTGTTCGCAAGCGCCCCGGTATGTATATCGGTGGTACGGGCGTTGAGGGTTTGCACCATCTTGTCTGGGAGATTATTGACAATGGCATTGACGAGGCTTTGGCCGGCTACGCCACTGAAGTAACTGTCCGACTGCAAGCTGATGGTGGAGTGACAGTTATCGATAACGGCCGCGGTATCCCGACTGACATCCACCCCAAGACGGGTAAAAGTACCGTCGAAACAGTTCTGACTGTTCTCCATGCCGGTGGTAAATTCGGCAGTGGTGGCTACAAGGTATCTGGTGGTTTGCATGGCGTCGGTGTTAGCGTTGTCAACGCGCTGTCTAGCAACCTGAAGGTCATGGTCTATCTCAATGGCAAAATCTATCAGCAAGAATACGAACTGGGTGTTCCCAAAGCCGACCTGAAAGTTGTCGGCAAAACCGCCAAAACCGGCACGGAGATTACTTTCTACCCCGATACTTCAATTTTTGAAACCACCGAGTTTGATTACGATACCATTTTAGATCGTCTGCGCCACGCGGCTTACCTGACCAAAGGTATTCGCACAGCCATAGAGGATGAACGTACCGGAGTGCGCTACAGCTTCTATTTTGAAGGCGGAATTCAGTCCTACGTCAAACACCTGAACATGGGCAAAGACGCCGTTGACGAAGACGTCTTCTACGTCGATAAAACAGTCGATGACGTGCAAGTAGAAGTAGCCATGCAATACACCGACACCTTCGTAGAAACCATCAAAGCTTTTGCCAATAACGTCTACAACCCCGACGGCGGCACTCACTTAACAGGATTTAAGGCCGCGCTGACTCGGGTCATCAATGAGTACGCCCGTAAAAGCGGCATGATCAAGGAGAAAGAAGAAAACCTAAGTGGCGAAGACACCCGCGAGGGCCTAACGGCCGTAATTCTAGTCAAACTACCTGACCCGCAGTTTGAGGGTCAAACCAAGAACAAGCTAGGCAACCCAGAGATTCGCGGCTGTGTGGAACAGGTCTTGGCCGAATATTTTGCCTACTACCTAGATGAAAACCCGAGCATTGCCCGCAAAATTGTTGGCAAATCACTACTCTCCGCTCGGGCTCGCAAGGCCGCACGAGCCGCTAGAGAGAACATAATTCGCAAAGGTGTCTTAGAGGGCTCTGGACTGCCAGGCAAGCTGGCTGACTGCTCGAGTCGTGATCCTAGCCAGTCAGAACTCTACATTGTCGAGGGAGACTCCGCCGGCGGCTCGGCCAAAGGTGGCCGAGATAGCAAAACCCAAGCCATTTTGCCGCTGCGCGGTAAGGTGCTAAACGTCGAACGCGCCCGCCTGGATCGCATGCTGGGGAATAACGAAATTGTCACATTAATCAAAGCCTTAGGTGTTGGCATAGATGAGCAATTTAGCATGGACGGCCTCCGCTATCACCGTATCATCATCATGACTGATGCTGACGTCGACGGTAGCCACATTAGTACGCTGCTACTTACGTTCTTCTTCCGGTTCATGAAACCGATCATTGACGGCGGCTACCTGTACTTGGCCAAGCCACCGCTGTTCGAACTAGTCAAGCCCGGCCGCAAAACCAGCGTGTTTATCTATGACGAGGAAGAGCTGGAAGTTATTTTGGACAAGGCTATTGCCGATCGTAAAACCGCCGGTACCAAAGTTTCCAAAGACGAAGACCGCTACAAGCAAGCTGGCTTTGTGGAGCAAAAGCGTTACAAAGGACTTGGTGAAATGGACGCCACTCAGCTGTTTGAAACCACCATGAACCCCGATCAGCGAGTCCTGGTGCAAGTCCGGGTTGATGACGCCGAGAAAGCCGACGCTATCTTCAATAAGCTGATGGGTACAGAGGTAGAGCTGCGCAAAAACTTTATTCAAACCCACGCTAAATTCGTAAAAGATTTGGATATATAGATGGTAGAACCAGTTTCAATGATGACCAGTTTAGACGAATATCGAGAACTATCCAGGCAACTCTTAGATCAGCCGGAGGCTACTTGGACTTACGAATATACAACAAATCCTTATTATCATGACGGCATTGTATTTACGCATAAAGGCCAAGATGGAGCCAGAAGAAAATACAATACGCTTACATTTGTTGATGTTGTCGTAGGACCACTCCAAGAACCTGAAAAACCTCGATACGCGAGACTTAGAGAGTCAATGATCTTAGCTCATATATTGAGATCGGAAATAGAGTTAAGACAAGCCGAGGTGCTTCTTGGAGCTGTATCTCTGGTAACGGATCAGACTGTCGCGGAGGTCGTTCATGGATGATGACGCAGATAAAATCGAAGAAAATATAAGCTCGGAACCAACGGCACCGGTTGAATATGTTCCATCAGCAGATAGTGAAGTTCTAGATGCTGGCCACTCCCGGGTTGTAGAGCTACGAAAAGTTGAAAACGTCATGGAAGACAGTTATCTGCGTTATTCCATGAGTGTTATCGTGGCCCGCGCCTTGCCCGATGTACGCGATGGTTTGAAGCCTGTCCACCGCCGTATTTTGTACGTTATGGACAAGATGGGCATCCGACCGACAGGTAAGACCGTTAAGAGTGCCCAGATCGTCGGTGAAGTCATGGGTAAATACCACCCTCACGGTGACACGGCGATTTATGACTCCATGGTGCGTATGGCTCAGCCTTGGTCACTGCGCTACATGCTGGTTAACGGGCAGGGTAACTTTGGCTCCATGGACGGTGATCCGCCCGCTGCCTACCGTTATACCGAAGCCAAAATGGCCAACCACGCCGAAGCCATGCTGGCCGACATCGATAAAGAAACCGTCGATTTTAGGGACAACTACGACGGCACCCGTCAGGAGCCAACGGTCCTGCCGGCCAAGCTGCCTAACTTGCTGCTCAATGGTCAGATTGGTATTGCCGTCGGTATGGCCACCAACATCCCACCGCACAACATCACTGAAATCATCGATGCTACCGTTCAACTGATTGATAAACCAGGCTCTACCCTAGACGAGCTCCTAGAATTTGTGAAAGGCCCCGACTTCCCAACCGGCGGCATCATCTACGGCAAAGAATCTATCCGTACGGCCTTGGCTACGGGTAAGGGCGGGGTAGTCGTCCGTGGTGTGGCCTCAGTTGAGGAGAACAAAAAGGGCGTCCCGCAAATCATCATTTCTGAAGTTCCGTACCAGGTGAACAAAGCCACTCTGCTAGAGAAAATCGCTGAGCTGTACAAGGACAAGAAAATTTCCGGCATCCGCGACCTTAGAGACGAAACCGCCCGCGGTGAGGTCAGAATCGTCATTGACCTCAAAAAAGACGCCTACCCCAAGAAGCTGCTGAATCAGCTCTACAAACTAACCTCATTGCAACAGACCTTCCATTACAACATGCTCGCCTTGGTAGACGGGATTCAGCCCCGTGTCTTGGGACTGGCGGATATTTTGGCCGAGTACATCAAGCACCGCCAGACAGTAGTCCGCCGCCGGACTGAGTACGAACTACGCAAGGCCAAGGAACGGGCCCACATCCTGGAGGGGCTGAAGATTGCCTTGGATCACATCGACGAAGTCATCAAGGTCATTCGTGCCAGCCAGACCTCCGAAGAAGCCCAAGAAAACCTGATCAAGAAGTTCAAACTGTCCACCATCCAAGCTCAAGCCATTCTAGCTATGCAGCTGCGCAAGCTGACTGGCCTAGAGCGCAAAGAAATTGAAGACGAGCTAGCCGAACTCATCAAGCTGATTACCGAATTAGAATCAATCCTGGCTGATGAAAAGAAGGTCCTAAAGATCGTCAAAGACGAACTGTTGCAGATGAAGAAGCAGTTTGGCGACGAGCGCCGTACCAAAGTCGTACCTCAAGAGCTTGGTAAACTGGGCGACGAAGACCTGATCCCTGATGAACAAGTGGTAGTAACCCTGACCAGCGCCAACTACATCAAGCGCAGCCAAATAGCCGACTACCGCAAGCAAAATCGCGGCGGCAAAGGCAAGCGCGGTATGGTGACCAGGGAAGAAGACGTCATTGAACACGTCGTTAACGCCAGTACTCATGACTTCCTGTTGTTCTTTACTAACAAGGGGCGCGTCTTTAGGCTCAAGACTTACGAAGTCCCAGCTGTGGGTCTGAATGCCAAGGGCATAGCGCTAGTCAATCTGTTGCAACTGCAACCAGAAGAGACTGTTAGTTCGGTGATCAATATCAGCAAGCAAACTACATCCGACGGTAACCTACTCATGGCAACTGTCCGTGGAGTGGTCAAAAAGACACCATTTGAACAGTACAAGAACGTTCGTCAGTCAGGACTAATCGCCATCAACCTAGACGAAGGTGACGAACTGAAGTGGATCCGCATGACCAATGGTGATAACGAAGTCGTCATCTCTACCCAGCAGGGACAAGCCATTCGCTTCCACGAGAAGGACTCTCGTCCTATGGGCCGCGTCTCCCGTGGTGTCCGTGGTATCCGCTTGCGTGCCGGTGACCAAGTGATTGGCATGGACATCGTAGAGGAAGGTTCCAGCATCTTCGTCATCAGTGAGCAAGGCTACGGCAAGCGTACCAAGATTGCTCAATTTACCGCCCACGCTCGTGGTGGTGTTGGTATCCGCTCTGCGGTCGTCAACAAGAAGACCGGAACACTAGTAGGCGTAAAGACTCTCAACGGTGACGACACTCAAGAAGTGATAATTATTTCCAAGAATGGTCAGACAATCCGCCTAGGCCTGAAAGAAATCCCTGAACTCGGCCGTGCTACCCAAGGTGTCCGGATCATGCGCCTGAACGACAATGACAAGGTAGTATCCCTAGCTCTAGTAGACAAGCAGCCCGCCGAAGAAGCCGACGAAGAAGAAACACAAGAACCAGAACCTACTAAATAACTTCTTGCTCATGCTTGCGATGAGGAGGGCCCTAATGGATACTGGTATTAATAGGAGTTGAAATGCCAAGAGTTGTTATAAATCCAGCATGGGCGGAAGCCCTAGATCCTAAAGATATTTTTGAGTATAACCAATTCAGCGCGGAGTCGCTTGCTCAAGATATTGATTTACCTCGTCTCGGAGGTCTAACTGTAGAGCTAGTAACGTCTAGAATAGCCACACCTGAGCTATTGACCGACGCTCGTGCCGTAAAACACATTATTGATCTTAGTTTTGGTGAACCGGCCGTAGAAACGCACACTGGTCTATTATTGGCGGCTAGTATGGAGTTGTTGGGCCCGGATGATCTATTGACGCGTCAGCTTAAACTGCGTTCTAAAGGAGACGATGGGCATGGCCCTATTGAGCCTTGGTTTCTTGCTCGTTGGGGAGTTACGCTGATTGAATTGAGCCCAGGTGAAGTAACAGATTGAAATGACCAGAGTTGTTGTAAAAAGGTCATGGTTAATAAAAACGCTTGACGCTAATCCCCATAAGAGATAAGATAGTCCGAGTCTCTTGGGACCTTTGCTTTAAGCGTCTCTGAAACAATAGATGCCCATCAGCTACCATCAGACGAACGTTAAAAACCTAAGTAGTGCAAATCAACGTCAGTTCAATTTTGAATTGTTTTAAATAAGTCAGTGTAGTTTCCTTCGGGAAACCACATGTTCGACTGATGCAAAGACAAATTCTTTTTTATGGAGAGTTTGATCCTGGCTCAGGATGAACGCTGGCGGCGTGCCTAATACATGCAAGTCGAGCGGTAAGGTTCTGCACAGTTTATTTAAGCGTGAGACAGGTCGTTAAATTGCTCGAAGAGCAATTTAACATCTATAACGAGGTGATGAACTTCGATCTCGCTTCTAACTCCTGGCTAGGAGAAAGAGGTAGCTTGAATAAAGTGTGTAGAATACACGAGCGGCGGACGGCTGAGTAACGCGTAGGAACGTACCCCAAACTGAGGGATAAGCATCAGAAATGATGTCTAATACCGCATGTGCTCCACGGAGTAAAGCTTCGGCGGTTTGGGAACGGCCTGCGTCTGATTAGCTTGTTGGTGAGGTAAAAGCTCACCAAGGCGACGATCAGTAGCTGGTCTGAGAGGATGATCAGCCAGACTGGGACTGAGAACGGCCCAGACTCCTACGGGAGGCAGCAGTAGGGAATTTTCCACAATGGGGGCAACCCTGATGGAGCAACGCCGCGTGCAGGATGAAGGCTTTCGGGTCGTAAACTGCTTTTATCTGTGACGATTATGACGGTAGCAGATGAATAAGGATCGGCTAACTCCGTGCCAGCAGCCGCGGTCATACGGAGGATCCAAGCGTTATCCGGAATTACTGGGCGTAAAGAGTTGCGTAGGTGG
>DATIHS010000028.1:0-4381 GCA_035480475.1 Patescibacteria group bacterium | reverse complement strand
TAGCCCAAAGCCAGGAAGGCTTCACGCCGGTTTACAAGGTTATGAGCGAAGAAGGGCCCGACCACGATAAGGTTTTTTCCGTCGGTGTCTATGTCCACGGCAAGCTCAAGGGCAAGGGCATCGGCCCCAGTAAACAAACTGCCCAAGTTGCCGCCGCCCAAGAAGCCCTCAAGCACTATACGTAACAGATTGACATATCTGTTAAATATCGGTAGAATAGGCAAGTTATTTGTGAACCTTAAAAGGGAAGGAACCTGAATGTTAGTCATTCGCATGCAGCGTACAGGCCGCAAAGGCCACGCTCAATTCCGCGTCGTCGTACAAGACTCACGCCGGACCCCAACTAGCGGTAAAATTGTCGCCCACCTGGGCCACTTTAACCCGCATACCAAAGAAACAACGTTAGACAAAACCAAGGCCCAATTCTATCTTGAACATGGCGCGCAACCCTCTGACCGGGCCGCCCGCTTGTTGAAGGCTGAAGGTGTTAAATTGCCAAAATGGGTAGAATTACCCGATAAAAAGAAGAGCTCCATTCGCAATCCAGAGAAATTGCGGCGTAACCGGCCGCCTGAGCCAAAAGCTCCAAAAGCACCAGTGGAAGAGGCGCCAGCTGAAGTAACGCCGGCCGAAGCAGCTCCTGCTGCAGAAGCTGATGAGACAGCTGAAACACCGGTTGAACCAACCGAAGGTGAAACGACTGAACCTGCTGTTGAAGGAACCGCTGCGCCCGTCGAAGCTAGTGCAGAAGCAACTGCAGAAACTCCTGCCGAAGATGAAAAGGAAGTACCAGCCCCTGAAGCTGAAACAAAGGAAGCTCCTGTTAAGAAACAGCAAGAAGACAAAGCCTAAGCACCCGGTGAATTAGTGAGTATCCTTACAATTATCGGCTCAACCCGGATGCTATACTAAACGTTACACAGCTATAAACCGGAGGAGAATGACGTGAATAACAGTATTGACCAGCAATTCATTGAGTTTGTCGTAAAATCACTGGTTAACAACCCCGATGCCGTCAAAGTAGAACGTACCATTGACGAAAAAGGCGTACTTTTGGAGCTCACGGTTGACCCAGAAGACCTCGGCCGTGTTATTGGTAAGCGTGGGGCTACGGCCCAAAGTTTACGCACACTGCTACGTGCTTTGGGTACTAAGAACGACGCACGCTACAACCTAAAGATTGTTGATAATGGCGAAGCGCCGCCGCGCCGCAGCCAAGCAAGTTCCGATGATACAGCCCCAACTGACAGTTCAACTGGCACCCATGATGACAGCGACAACACAAACGATGATGTCACAGCGGATGATATTGTCACCAGTGAGGATGAAGACAAGGCAGATGAGACTGCAGACACAAGTGACCGCATCAGCAAAACACGGGCCGAGCTAGAGGATTTGGACGACCTAGACGTCTAGATTATTCACAAGCACGTTGTAATTAACTGTTAAGGCTTGTCAAACTGTAGTGACTCAGTTATATTATTGACATTCGGCTGATCCCTTCAGCGCAACAATTTAAACAAAAACTTCAAGGCTCACTGCGAGCAATCCAAACGGGTTGGGGCCTTATGTGACAGAACGAACCTCTATGGAGGTTCTTTTTGTTTCGACCGATGTAAAAATTGACATAAGTGGTATAATATAGGGAAATTATGAAAATCATTGTTATCAGTTTGTTCCCGGAGATGTTCCAGCCGGTTCTGGAAAGTAGCATGCTCTGGAAGGCCAAAGATCGCGGCATTGTCGAATATCGCTGTATTAATCTGCGTGAGTTCGGTTTGGGCAAGCGACAACAGGTAGATGATACTCCTTATGGCGGTGGTGACGGTATGCTACTAAAACCCGAACCATTGGTGGCAGCCATCGAGACGGCTAAAAAAATAAGCCCTGACGCTTGCGTCATTTTGCCAACCCCAAGGGGGGAGGTCTATAAGCAATCCGATGCCAAACAACTGGCAGCTGACGGCAAGGACCTGATATTGGTGTGTCCGCGTTATGAAGGCTATGACGAGCGTGTAACAAAGTGGGTCGATAAACAGTTTTGTATTGGCAATTACATCCTAACCGGAGGCGAACTGCCTGCAATGGTTATTATAGATAGTGTCGTGCGGCTCCTACCAGGAGTACTGGGTGGCGAGGCCTCGGCGGAGATTGAGTCATTTCAAGCTGATGACCAGACAATTGAATTCCCACAATACACACGCCCGGAAGATTTTCGTGGCTCAAAAGTTCCAGACGTGCTGTTGAAGGGCCACCACGCTGAGATTGCCGCCTGGCGCCAGCAAAACCAGGGACCATCTGCCTAGAAACTCAGCCAAACCTCAAAAACTGTGCATACGCTTACAGCATAAGCCGTACCAATTGTTATACTAGTATGGCCTAAAGGAGGGACTGAGAATGAAGTTTTCACTGATTAAACCGGTGTATGCCCACTGTGATTTGCCATGCGGCGTCTATGACCCGGCCCAGGCCAAGATAGAGGCTCAAAGCGTCCTTGCCATCCAAGAAAAGATGGGTGGTTTTGACGAAGAGGGCAAAATCCGCGCCCTGTTTATCAAAGAGCAACGAGCCGAGCTCGTAAAGCACCACTTATGGGTGCTTTGGACCGATTACTTTAAACCCGAGCACCTAGAGAAATACCCCGATTTGCACGACAAGTTTTGGAAAGCCACGAAGCAGGCCGGGGAATGCAAGCACCACAGCGACCCGGCAGAAGGTAAGAAATTATTGGAGATGATAGATGAAATATCCGACATCTTCTGGGAAACTAAAAAGGCCTAAGTTGTTTCAGGACTTTCGGCCGGGCAAACCAGACAAGCCCAAACGAGGCCCAACAGCTAGTTGGGAGGCCGACACTGCTAGGGCCAAAGGAGAGAAGGAGGGGCGCTTTAAGATACCCTTGCTCATACGACGTGTCGTTGGGCATAGTATGGTACCAATTTTACCGCCAAAAACATTGGTGTTTGGCCTGCGTTACTTTCGTAAGTTAAAGCCTGGTGAGGTTGTAGTGGTGGAACATGAAGGACTGGAGAAGATTAAACGAATTGACCAGATTGAAAATGACCAAGTTTTCTTACTTGGCGACCATCCCGAAACCAGTACCGATAGCCGGCATTTCGGTTGGCTACCGCTAGAGGCGATTAAGGCGAAGATTGTTTGGCCACGGACACGACCTGAGTAGGTTGGACCAGTTCATCGCTACACCAGGGGCATGACTCCTCAATGCCTTCAGCAGCGACCCAACGTCTAGTGGCAAGCTTCCAGGGTTCGTAATCGTGATACGCAACCAGGTCAGCAAACGACCTTAACAACCAACCCAACCGGCCGTAAATACGTAAGCGACCCCACAAAACTGCGGCCCAGCCTGGGCCAGCCGGGAAGACATAGACCGGTTTTTTAGCAATGTACGGGACGGCCTCTTGTTTAGCCGCTAACCTTTTTAAGTTTTGTGCAATATATTTGCCGTCATACAAGGCCGTTTGAGCCATACCACTGTAAGGCGTGTCGGCGTTGTCGCCTATCACGTAAATGCCATTTTCGGCCTGCAGGAACTGATCGGTACGCACCTTACCGTTTTTGGCCAGCTGAAAACCTTGCCCGCTCAAAAAGGGATGGTTGGTAACGCCCGCTGTCCAAATGACGGTATGGCTACGAATAGGTTTACTACCCACCATCAAGGCGTCTGCAGTTTGGGCTTGCACAGCTGTTTTGAGGTACAAACGCACGCCAAGTTTGCGCAATTGACGCGCCAGGCGACGGGACACGTCTTTTGGCATGCGCGGTACGAGCCGCGGAGCCGCTTCGATGAGATCAACGTGAATGGCGTATTTGCCCACACCATGTTGTTTGGCTATATGTTTGAGGTAGGCGGGCAAGGCACCAGCCAACTCAATACCAGTCGGTCCGCCGCCAACCACGACGTAGTTCAAATCAGGCCGCCGATCGACAACTAGTTGTTGATGCAGGTGTTTTTTGAGGGCCTCGGCGTCCTGTAACGTTTTAATGCCAAAAGACAGCTCCTTGAGTCCCTGGATATGGAAGTAATTAGTCTGCACCCCAAGGCTTATTACCAAAGCTTCATAACCGACCGTGTGGCCAACTTTTGTTTTTATCGTTCGCGTTTCACGGTCAAGGCCAACGACTTTGTCGTGCAACAAATGAACCGGCTTGCCAGCAAAAATTTCTGAAAGCGGAATGGACGACAAACGACGCGGGCCACCTGTGGCCGTACGATAAAGTGTGGGGTAGTAACGAAAATCAGTGTGGGCGGTAACGAGTGTTACATGAAAACGTCGGGCATTGGCAAGCTCGAGCGCCGTTTTGACACCCCCAAAGCCGCCGCCAATAATAACAACCCGATATTTTGCCATGCAAGCTGTTT
>DATIHS010000027.1:0-5012 GCA_035480475.1 Patescibacteria group bacterium | reverse complement strand
GGTATTGCCAAAGCTATTGCTCTCATCGATGAGAATCTTAAGCCAACGCTTAAGCGCGCCGACATGCTCGGACGCGACCCGCGCGAAAAAGAACGCAAGAAGTTTGGACTCAAGGGTGCCCGCAAACAGCGCCAATTCACCAAACGTTAAAAAATATTTGTCAACTATTGCTCGTGGTGTTATAGTACTCTTTATGTCAAAAATGACTGCAAACAATATGTATTGGTTTACCGACTTTAGTGAGGCGGTGAGTTAGAATTTAGTTTGCACAGATCCAACAAGCCGCCCGCGAGGCGGTTTTTTTAATTGTAAGGAGTAAAGATGATTGAGATTGAAGGATGTCCAGGACTGGGACCTGACTGTTTGCCCAACTGCAGCCTTCTGCCTGAAGGCATGACTATTGAAGAACGCGTGAGCTTTTTGCAAAAAGTTACGGCTGACGTTGCTATTCAGAGTTTTTGCAATAACCCTACTGCTGGCCAAGCCAAACCCATTTGTCACCAGCGAGAAGTGATGAAGCAAGCCCTGGTGGCAGGCTTACGTGCAAATGAGCTCAGAGGAGGACTGGCCTTTATCCCTGAGCCTGATCCAGTCACGGAACCTGAACTAGAGTTTTCAGAGGTTGAAGTTGCGCAACTATTGCTAAAGGACAGTCTTTGGCAGCGGGAGACAAGCCTTGAATCAAGTGAAAGAATCTAATACTTTACCAACCCAGCCACGGTATCATGTGGGATTTGCGGCCTGTCATGGTTTTAGGCCCCAAAAGATATATAATCATGAGGAGAAACGATATGAGTAATCCTGTAATTTTGACTGGCCTGCGGGCCAATAACGATCTGCATATTGGACATGTCTTTGGTGCCATGTATCCCATTATTGATATGGCTCGCAATCATGCGGACGATTACCAGATTAATATGTTCATTCCCGACTTACACAGCTTCACGACACCGATTGACCACAGCAAACTGCAAGCACAGATTATGCAGAACTTACGCACCTTTGTAGCTGCCGGCTTACCGCTGGACCACAAGCACATCCATATTTATCGGCAAAGTTACGTGACTGCCCACAGCGAACTGACATGGATATTGGATTGTTTTACCGGCATGGGCGAGATGCAGCGGATGACACAGTTTAAAGATAAGTCGGCCAAGTTGAGTGAAGACCGCATCAGCGTGGGCTTATTTAACTATCCCGTGCTTATGGCGGCTGACATATTATTGTACGACGCAAGCTATGTGCCGGTAGGTGATGACCAGAGCCAGCACTTAGAATTTACCAGGGATATTGCCGAACGGATGAACAAACAATTCGGTGACTTATTTACCGTACCAAAGCCAGTGCCAGAACAACATTCATTCTTTGGCAAAGACCAGGGGTTGCGTATCCGTGACCTGCTCGACCCTTCTAAAAAAATGAGTAAGAGCGATGAAACAGGTAAGGGTGTCATATTTTTAAACGACAGCCCCACTGTGGCCCGGAAAAAAATAATGGGCGCCACAACAGATAGCGCAGGCCGCATTGCCTATAATCGTGCCGAACAACCCGGTTTGGCTAACCTGATAGACCTGCTGGCGCTGTTGACGGCTAGAACGGTGAGCGACGTCTGTAAAGAGTTTGTCGGCCAACCGCAATACGGTGCGCTTAAAACAGCCGTAGCTGACGCTGCAGTGGCCTTTTTGGAGCAATTCCAACGAAAGCTCAAGGCGGTCGACGAGAAGAAACTGCTGAAGAAACTGGAAGCCAGTGAAACGTTAATGCGCGAACAGGCCGGGCAGAAGCTGTTTAAGGTGCAACGCGCCGTGGGCTTGCGGGCATGAAAGCGCACGAATTCTTATTTGGTAGTGAGGCGTGGCACGGTATTTTCCCGCTCGCCCTTGGTATCGGCGCTTTGGCACTTGGACTACGCTCTTTTACAAAATCTTACGAATCGGCCAAGAAAAAGCATGAGGCTTGACCACTTCGTCGCAGAACAAAACCCCAGTTTAAGCCGCTCATATGTTGCCAAGCTGATTGAGGCAGGCAGCGTGTTAGTGAACGGCCAAACGAGCAAGCCAGGTTATCGCTTGCGAACTACCGATACCGTTAAAATGGATTTTGATCTTGAACAGTTGCAACAAATAGAACCAATTGAGTTACCAATCATGTATGAAGACGACAATGTGGTGGTAATTGATAAACCTACTGGCGTGATTAGCCACTCGCGCGGCAAATACTGGTTTGAGCCATCAGTAGCATCGTTTATTAGGCAACTTACTGGCCAGGAAGGTGACCGAACCGGGATCGTCCACCGCCTTGACCGTGCAACGAGTGGTGTCATGATTTGTGCTAAAAACTCTGAAACG
Source organism: Patescibacteria group bacterium (assembly GCA_035480475.1). Taxonomy (GTDB): domain Bacteria; phylum Patescibacteriota; class Saccharimonadia; order Saccharimonadales; family DATIHS01; genus DATIHS01. The sequence continues at coordinate 2,664 of DATIHS010000027.1, read as the reverse complement.
CTGTCATATTTGCAGAAACAGTTTTCCCAGCGGAAGGTGCATAAGACCTACATTGCTATCGCACAGGGGCATTTGGAGCCGCCAGAAGCTATTATTGACATGCCAATTGAGCGCAATCCAAAGGCGCCTGCAACCTTCCGGGTTGGGGCCAATGGCAAGCCCGCGCAAACCGCCTATAAAGTGCTTCGTTCATCTGATAAGTATGATGAAATTGAGCTCACCCCGCAGACTGGTCGAACGCACCAACTGCGTGTCCATTTAAAGCAGCAGGGCCATCCGATTGTGGGTGACGCGCTCTACGCTGGCCCAGAAGCTGAACGGCTCTTCCTACACGCTTATAAATTGACAATTTCTATACCAGAAAAGGGCAAGCAGACCTTTACGGCACCTCTACCAATTGGGTTTAAGCAGTTATTGGAATCCGCATGAGTCTGTTGCTGCATCCAACAACACGGTACCAATTGGATGCGCTTGTAGCGGCCCAACCACATGCGGTGATGGTTGTTGGACCAACCGGCAGTGGCAAAACAGCCATCGCTTATGAACTTGCCAGACGTCTACTCGACATCGACACTGTCACCAACTACCCCTATTTTTTGCATATCCAACCAGAAAAACAGACGCTTGGTATTGAACAAATCAGGCAATTCAAAGAGGCTTTGCGACGCAAAACGACCGGCCAAAAAGCGCTACGGAGGATTATTTTGCTAAGTGACGCCCACATGATGACAATAGAGGCTCAGAATGCCGTCCTAAAAACACTCGAAGAACCACCCGAAGACACCGCGCTACTCCTCACTACGAATGATATAACAGCGTTACGGCCGACTATCCGATCGCGGGCACAACAGATGTTAGTACAACCGGTTGGTCAAGAGGAGGCAAAAGAATACTTCCGGGCACAAGGTTTCACAAATGCCGAGATCGATACTGCGTTTTATATGAGTGACGGTCGAGTGGGGTTGATGGCTGCCATATTGGAGGCCAAAGGTGACCACGCCTTGGTAGATGCTATCCAAACTGCTAAGAAGCTACTGCAGATGACAGTATTCGAACGTTTGCAGCAAGTTGATAGTCTTGGCAAGGACAAAGCAGAGCTCCAGATCTTGTTGGAGGCTCTGCAACGTGTTATTTCCAGCGGTTTAAAGCAAGCAACTGCCAAAAGTAATCAGGCGCAGGTTAAACGATTTTATAATCTGAGCCGCGGTGTTCAAACCGCCCAAGACGCCTTTGTCGCTAACACCAATACCAAACTTGTTTTAACAGACCTGTTCTTAAATCTCTAGATTTTGGCGCGTGGTATACTAGGACGGCAAAATGTATGAACTAGCACTGTTACTAGGGTTTGGAATTTTAGCTTTTAGAAGCACAAAACCCCGTGATGAAGAATTGTCGCCGCTGCCACGTAAGATTAGTGACAAGATGGGGCGCTTGTGGGACATTGCCCATCAAGGCATGCGTGAAAACCGCTTTTTAAGGGCCGAAAAAGCCTTGTTGACCATTCTAAAGATTGACCAAAAGAATGCCGCCGCCTATAACCGTCTTGGCATCTTGTACGCCAAGCAGAAAGAATACAAGGACGCTATTGACTGCTTTGAAATCGCTTCGTCAATTGAACCCACGGCCTCTTCGTTGCACAACTTGGGCCTGATTTATTACGAAACTGAGAACTATCCCAAAGCGGCGACTGCTTTTGAGCAAGCCCTGAAGCTAGAAGATGAGATGGCCGCGCGCCACATTGCCTACGCGAAAGTCCAAGAAAAGCTCGGCAACGAGAAGCTGATGATCATGGAATTAGAGCGTGCCGTGGAACTTGAACCCAACAAAGAAAGCTACACCCTACTGATGAATGGTTATAATACGGCAGGTATGGCCGAAGAAGCCGACCAAATTGAGCATAAACTAGAAAAATTGATCGTACCATCCGGGAAGCCAAAACGGGTGGCTCGCTCAAAGCGTGTCGTTATCTAAGTAGTTGAGGGTTTGGCGTGATTACGCCGCCAGCGCTTAACCGCAAAAGCGAGGCCGCCTACAAGCAAGCCCCCGCTAATAATGCTGCCACCTTCAACTTGTAAGTGCGTACCCCAAGAGTAGGGGTGAACATCGACTTGTTGGGCGGCTTGCGTGTCTTTTTCCGCGAGTGATTTAGCTCTCTCAATTAATCTCAAGCTATCGTTTATTGCCTGAACAGAACTTGGATGCATGCGTATATTATCTTCAGCAACCTGAACTTCTGCAGTTGCATGATCTAAATCAGCAGTGGTTTGTTCTAAGTTGTGGATTGCATTGTATGCATCTGGCTGAACCCAATGATGGTCAACAGTGTTGCCAACAAAGGCGCCAGCAACAGCACCAGCGCCGGCCATGAAACTTACTTCTATAATACGAGGATCGGAAGAAACAGGTTCTTGTTCCGCACTTACTAATACAGCAGTCATATTGCGTATTATACAACTATACAACTCATTTTGCAAGCATAATCTCAATCATGATTCAAACCAAAGTGGCTTGGCCCGGTGGTATTCAAAGAATGATGAGAAATAAGGACTGGTGCAGGGTGTAGGATTCGAACCTACGAAGGCATAAGCCAGCAGATTTACAGTCTGCCGTGTTTGACCGCTTCACTAACCCTGCGTGGAGCCGACAGAGGGATTCGAACCCACG
>DATIHS010000026.1:0-3042 GCA_035480475.1 Patescibacteria group bacterium | reverse complement strand
GACTGCAGCCTGGCGGCACTCACCTCAAGATCGTCATGCTCGCTATTTAAGCGGCTTTGCGTCTGCTTGAGGTCGTTGAGTTTGTAGCTGAGGGCATTTGTCTTGGTTACCTGTGTGAGGTATAGCAGCCCAAGCAAACACGCCAGCACAATGAGCATAATCGTGTTGCTAATAGGCCCGAGCGTGCGCTCGTTGGTCTTTAAGCGCGCCGTGTTTTGCTGTTGAGCACTGAAACGTTGGCGGCTCATGGCCAGTGAGGACGAGTACGTCATATTTGTTTCTCTTTTTATGTTTGTTTTGTTTTGCCGGTGCTAAAGCCGGTCTTGGCGCCCTGCGCCCCCTTCAACAGAGGACGCAGAACCCTGGACAAGGTCAGAGTACTTTAACGCGGACCTTGTACGCTCGGGAGAGGTTTTTTACCTGGATAGGCATGCTCTTCCCTTCCATTTGTTTTTATTTTTGCGGCGGCCCGTAGTTTAGCGCTACGCGCACGCGGATTAAAAACGAGTTCCTGCTCGCTGGCTGTCACCGGTTTTTTGGTGAGCAACCGTAAGGGAGCGTCATAGCGGTCACCAGCGTGCTCGGTAAAGAAATTCTTCACCAAGCGGTCTTCCAGACTATGGAAGCTGATGATCGCTATTCGCCCTCCCGGGGCCAGCAAACTGAGCCACTTTGGCAATGCTGCTTCGAGTAGGCCTAGCTCGTCGTTGACTGCCAACCTAAGGGCTTGGAAGCTCCTGGTGGCAGGATGTTTACGACTGGCTGGTCCCGGCCAAGCTCGGGCGATGACTTGTGCGAGTTCGGTGGTCGAAGCAATCGGCCGATGTTCCACTATGCCACGCGCAATGGCCCGTGCTTTTGGCTCTTCACCATAGTCACGGAGCAGCTTAGCCAGTTTTGCCTCGTCGTAGTTATTCACTATCGCTTCGGCAGTTAATTCCTGACGGCTGTCCATACGCATGTCGAGCGGTCCTTCAGCTTTAAGGCTAAAACCCCGTTCCGCAGTGTCAAGGTGCGGTGACGAAACGCCCAAATCAGCCAAAATCATGTCATATTGACGGCCTTGTTCCAAAAGGGCTGCACTGGCGCTCAAAAAATCTTTATGAATAATTTCGGCGCCCTTGAAGTCCGATTGGCCACGCAAGTGGTCAATAGCACTTTGATCGCGATCTACAAGAGTAGTTGCTTGAGTGTTTAAGGTGCGTTCCAGAATCTTACTGCTGTGTCCCCCATAACCGGCGGTCACGTCCAGGAAAGCTTCCGTTGGGCGTGGGTCCAGATATTTTAGGACTTCTGTTAGCAGCACTGGAATATGTTGGTTCTTCATTTTTAAGAAGAAAATTTTGTTTTTGATTTTGGTTGTTTTATTTTGGTGTTTTTTGCTTGCTTTTTTGTTTTGGCAAGGTCACCTATCTAGCAGCCAACTTTTTGTTTTTTTGGGGTTTTTGTTTTTGTGTAGACAAGTAGTATGTAAAGGTTTTTATTTGTGATTTTGAAAAAATCAGTAAAACCTGACTGCTTATCTGTAGATATGCATTGCTGCATATCAAAGTTTGAGAGACTTATGTGTGAGGTGGAGTTTTGGGAGGTGTTTTAATGTAATGTACAAGAGTTTTTGACATGGTTATCTCTGTTTCCATGCGTTGACTGCCAGATAGCTAACCTTGGTAATGCTATCTATTTGAATAAATTGTTAACGAGCGTAGGTGTCATCTAGGCGGCTTGAAGGCGCCAATAGCGTCCTGCTCGGATCGCTACCACGTCCCGTGTCATCCCCGCGTAGTCCAAAAGGTGCTGCTCCAGCGTTACTCGTCCCTGCTTTTGATCCAGGACGGCTTCCGTCTTTCCCATGCGAAACTGGACATTCAAGTCGGCAGTACGCTCATCCAGGACATTGCCCTGCAGTTGCGTTTCGACCTGTTCGTCCCACACGCTCTTGGGATAGAGGTGCAGATAATTTTGGAAACCACGTGTCACGACGACTCCACTTTGGAATTCGGCCCGAAGTTCCGCCGGTATGGTAAGACGGCGTTTGTCATCGAGCTTCCTCTCAAAGTAGTCGGTGGCCATTGATGGTCCTCTTAATTTGCTAGTGGTTTTTTTATTTTTTGCGGTTGGTAGACTGTTTTGGTCTACCCACATTTACCCACTGACATCAGCATACAACCCACAATTACCCACTTGCAAGTCTAATCTTATAAAAACTGCCCTGTTTTTAGGGCAGTTATCCACAGTTTTTCAATCTTTTTGGCAAAAACACAATATATGGTGTTCTAAGCGTTAGCTCAGACACTAGAGCTATTTTTTATCTAACTGAATACCTGGCTGAGTGGGATCGACGTCTGCTGTGACCGGTAGCTGGGGTCTTTCGCCTCCTTGTAAGGATGCGGTCCCTAGCTCATGTTCAATTGTATCCGTTTCTTCACGTATGTCCCCAGAGCCAGTGTTCCGAACGACTTTTCCAGCAATACCCCATTCTGTATCACCCGGTTGGACCACATATGTATCGGTCTGAGGAGAATCATCTAAACCTGGGTCAACACCCTTACCTTTCAAGCCTGGCGCTGTAGCTGCAGGTCGAGGATTAGCTGCTGAGTCTGAATCAAATCTTCCACGTCCAATCCATCCCGCCACACCACTACCGGCTGCAATAAGGCCAACAAGTACACTCGCCCCAATGCGACGAGCACGCTTATGATTAGCTGCTTCACGTGCGACCTTTTGAGCGTCAACACGAGCAAATATATCTTCAGACTTAGGGTGTAAAGCGTCAACAGCCCCTTTAGGGTTTCTGAGTGTAAAGTTTCGACCGAATTCTGTATCTGACATAATAGCTACATTATAGCATAAGCTTTGTAAGGTGTCAATTATATAGTCGCAAGTAATACTAGATGTTATTTCTCGTGCATATTTTTTAGGCGGTTGGCGAACCATTTGGCACTTGGCCTAACTTTACGCTTCATGCCGTTCTCTCGGTCGACTTCTACCAAACCAAACCGTGGCCACCATCCGTACGCCCATTCAAAGTTATCTAGTAAACTC
>DATIHS010000025.1:0-4339 GCA_035480475.1 Patescibacteria group bacterium | reverse complement strand
AGCAGCAAAACGTAGATAATAATAATGAGCGGGAGTAATCCAACCGATGAGAATGCACCATTGAAGGTTCCAAGAATCTGGATGAAAACAGAGCTTCCTAAGATAAGGTAAATACCCATGATTAATAAGCCCAGTGTCTTTTTATAAACCAGACCCTTCACATGATGCTGGTAATTAAGTAAGTGGTTTGCTGCGAGCCAGAAAAAGCTCCAGACCACGAGGTATGGCATCCAAATGCCAATAACCGCTGCACTGAGCGGTAGATAATTGTAGATCGTTTGCGTTGTCCCTTTGGCGTAGTAACCATGGATGATGGCCGCAAGAAAAGCCACACTAATTGCCAGCACTACATAAAAACTCGCGGCGGTATTTTTGGGCCGTGAACGCTTGGACAAGCTAGCGTTGAGCTGCGAAACGGCATTGTAGAGTACGAGGCTAGCCGCTAAGGCCAAGACAATTGTCGAGCCCGTCGAAATAATGGTGACTCCACGGACACCCCCTACGGCTGTCTTTACATCAGGAACTGACGTTACGATAGACACGGCGGCGGACATCAACAATTGCAAAGCAATAAGCCCCAAGCCGTTAGCAAGGGTATTCGTGCCCTTTCCGGCCGGCGAACCTTTGATAGACAAAGCGTACTGCTTAAAGTGGACAAACCCATATGCAGCGCACGCCCAGATGGCAACCACCGGCAAAAGAATAGCGACGGTCAGCAACCTTAGTTGAAAGACGCTCACGTTGTATTTCATGAGCGTGGCATGGTCAACGGGAGCCAAAAACGCACTCAAAAAATAGAGCACCGCAAAAAGTAGGAGGAGTCCGTAGACTGTTTTTTTAATGTTTGGCGTGTCAAACATGGTGATTAATCTCGAAACCGCTTATGTTTATGTAATATGGTAACACTAGATGAGCCTCTTGTAGAGAGTGATTGTGACGTTCGTGCCATAATCTGCTGAGGAAGATAGTTCTAGCGTACCCCTGTGACGCTCGATAATAAGCTTGCTCACATATAGCCCAAGTCCGCTGTCATACAGATTTTCGGGATCTCCGCTTATACGGCTACTCATTTTGGAAAACATTTTGAAAATCTCCCGCTGGTCATCCGCGCTTATGCCCTTACCTTTGTCGTGTACTGAAATAGTCACTTTGTAATTTTCCTCGGTTGCCGAAATGATAACCGGCGTGCCTCTTTCGGTGTAGTTGAAGGCATTCTCGATGATATTGTCCACGGCCGTTCTGAGCAACTCCGCGTCGCCTTCCACTTCAATAACTTTGTGTGGTAACTGTGTCTCGAGGTCTTCAACGCGCTTGGCACCCGTGGCACAGGCGACAGATTCTTCATTCAACAGCTTCACCATGTCGAAAACCTTTTTATTGGTAACTTCATCATTCTGGCTGGTGACCGATTTGAGCAAGTTTTCTATCATGTTATGTAACCGCTGGTTCTGATGTTTGAGCTGTTGCAAGTAGGCTTTGTCGCCCGATGGCCAGTCAGCGTAGTGCTTGCCGTGCTCTAACATATCGATAATAGCCGCAATGACGCTAGATGGATGGTAGAGCTGATGCCGTAACAAGGCTAGCAGTTCTTTATATGACTTCTCGCGTTCATTGCTGGCATTCCGGCTGCTATATGACGAGACAATGATTGCAATAATGAAAAATACTGCGGAGTAAAACACCACTGGCAGGGTTATTCTATGGAGCTGATAAACTCCTGGGTGTGTATGTCGGTACAGCGCCAGTGACAAGCCGTATCCTATTGAGCTTAATGCGGCGGCAAAATAGGCAAAGCCTTGTCCGAATAATAGCCCCGCACCTACAACCGGAATGGCAAACAGCGCCGTTCCCCGACCGGTAAGCCCACCTGAGGTATAGATGACAATAGCAGCCAAGGATACATCCAGACAGAGTTGGACAACAGCAATAACCTGATAGTAACGAACATGTCGGTTTTTCAACTTAGTCAGTGACCAAATCACCAGGTTAATCACAAGCCCCACGGAAACCGTTGTAAGCACCGCCATACGTGTTTGTATAAGATTATCGTGTGCCAAAAACGAGGCGAGGATACTAACCGCTGCCAGCACGAGCAAATAGTACCAACGCAGACGGGCTAACCAAGTGTTCCGCTCGCGGATTTCAAGCCGGTATTGTTCCCGCGCATCCAGAATGTACTGACTTAATGACATAAAACACCTATTACTAACGAAAGTATAAGCGTTATTGAGCCTGAGGCCAACCAAACATTTACCGCCGGACGATAATGCCTAGGACTTCTTAACGATTATTTCTTTTCGTGTACCAGTTGTAAAACACGATGGCGAGAATAATACTTATACCAAAGGCAAGAAATGACCCTGCATGTGGCTGTGGTTTACTGCCGGCCGCAGTATCTAGAGCTGAAGAGTCTAAAACTGCAATCCCGATACACATTAGCGCAAAGAATATTAAGATACTGAAAATAATTGCGGAAACGGTCCTTTTTGGTTTCTGAACATTTGGCGTATCCTCTGACATGTCAAAATCCCCCTATTTATTAAACGTATTGTACCAAACAAAAACACTCTACCGATGCAGAGTGTTTATGCTTGGCTCGGGAGGCCGGACTCGAACCGGCAACCTCGAAGTTAACAGCTTCTTGCTCCACCATTGAGCTACTCCCGAATAGCGGCTAAGGTGTTTGACGGGTGCATTATATCTGAGGCTGGTGCTAGAGACAAGTCTAGCTAGCGGCGAGTGTTTCTTTGAGTTTGTCGACTAGGACGTGCGGGGTGTTCTCTACCTTAATCCAATAGTCACTGACGCCAAGTTTTTGGACATCGGTTCGTGTGGCCGGATTGTCAAAGTCAGACAAAACGATAATGCGTGTTTTGGCGTCTTGGTGACCACCCTCGTTATACGCGCGTAAAAACTCCAAACCGGTCATTTGTGGCAGCAACAGGTCAAGCAAAATCACATCGTAACGGTTTTGCTTTACTTTTTCCAACGCTTCTTTGCCGTCTGATGCCACATCCACTTCAAACTCCTTTTGCAGGACTTCGACATACATGGTCTGAACAACTGGGTAATCTTCTATATATAAAACGCGGGCTTGTGCCATGATTTCTCCTTTAACGTAAAGTATACACCGTAATTCTTATGGTCGTGTCTTTAGTTTGAGCTGGTCGAGACGCTCGGTATCGCGCTTCTTGATGGCTTGGCGCTTGTCGTACTTTTTTTTGCCGCGCCCCGCCGCAATCCTGACTTTTATGTAGCGCCCCTGAGTCAGTAGGGCGAGCGGTACAATAGTTTGTCCTTGCTGCTTGGCGGCGGCCAAGGCTTCGATCTCACGTCGTTTGGCTAACAGTTTGCGGTTGCGGGTTTGCTGCTCAGCTTCAATTTTTATCCCGGCATCACCAGTAATGGTGGCGTTAAATAACCAGAGCTCCCCGTCCTTAATTTGCACATAACTGCCCCTTAAATGGCCGTGCCCTCGCCGGAGGGCTTTCGTCTCTGCCCCGCTCAGAGCAACACCCACGACTAACTCATCACCTAGGGCATAATCGTGTCGCGCTCGGCGGTTTTGGATGAGTTTGGACTGGTTGGGCTTGTGCTTGGCCATAACAGCGTTATTTTACCCTAACAATAAGCTTGAGTACATAGACGAATATTAACAATTATGTTATAATTTTATCTTCATGATTGATTTTGAGACGTTTCATGGGCAGCCAGAGCTGGAAATTGCCGTCAACGACCAAGCGTTTGACGAACCTGTCGAAGCTGTTAACCGCCATTTGAGCAACTTGGGAGCTAATCACTTTATGCAGTTGGCGAACGAGCCTGAACGTTTCGGCAGTATGCAATATGGGCTTTTGTGGGGCGATGACGATCGCAGCTCAAAAGCGGTTATCCCCATGCCTGCACCATTTGGCAATGGTGTCTGGCCGCACATCTTGGCGCGGGCCGAAGCAATACGCTTTATGGCTGCCGAGGCCGGGCTTCATGATCGACAAGGCAACCCAGTACCGATATTAGTAACTGCTGCGCCGAGCATGCACAGTGCTTTTGACATACTGCCGCAGGACGTAACCTACCTTAAAAAGCATGGTGACTTTGGATCAATTGCCGCCAAACACGTATACCTTATGAACCGCCTTGGCTTTGGCTGTGTTGCAGGTTTTGCCGGGTATTCACAAGGTTCAGTTATTGGCTCGCCGCTGATGGAGGTTGCCCAGAGTGTGATGGATACGACTGGTAACGTCGTCCTTGGTGCACCACCACATGCCGAACAACGACCCTTTGAGAGTTTTGGACTGGGCATGCTATTGGATGGCATGCATTTTAAATCCGAACGCCA
>DATIHS010000024.1:0-2156 GCA_035480475.1 Patescibacteria group bacterium | reverse complement strand
GTCAAGTTTTGCAGCTGTTTTGTGACAAAAAGCACAAATGGTTTCCGATAGCGGGCAGGATTTAAAAATTTAACGTCACGTGTGAGATAAAATGTGCTCTAAGTCGTGTTTGAACTGCGCTAAGCCCTGGTACCACACGGTTGTCATACCGAGCTCCTTGGCGGCATCACAATAACGCGGTTGGTCGTCTACCATGACTGCCTCCGAGGCCTCCACGCCCAATGCATTCAGGCTGGCTTGGTATGCCCTTGGGTCCGGCTTTATATATCCCGTTTCAAAGGACAGCAAGACGTTATCGAACAAAGCTATCTGTTCTTTGGTAAACAAATCGTCCAGCCAGTTACCACTGGAATTGGATAAGAATCCGAGCTTATATTTGGGTTTAAGGTATTGGGCTATGTAACGAAACAGCGGTGTGTTGGCAGGGTTGTTTTCAATTTCGTGCCGCACAAAAGTAGGGTCAACGTGTGCTAATTCAGCAATTTTATGAATAAACTCGTCGTAACTTATAAAACCGTTATCGGCTTGCCTGTTAAGGTTGGAGGCTTCTTCAAATAAAGCTCGGTCATTGCCGAAATATTCATCTTTGAAAGGGAGCCAGCTATCGACCGCCAGCACGCCGAAACAGTCAAAAATAATTGCTTTGATCACTTCCCTATTTTAGCAACTTAGGCAGCTACAGGTTGTAACTGCGTTTCGCTGGACTCGGCTGGTTCAGTATTCACATCGATTAGTCCTTCTAATATTGCTACATCAGCGAGTAAATCCGTAGGATTTGCGTAAAAGAAGGACGGCTCTGAATCGAGGGCGATCTTGCCGATGAGTTTTTCGTGACGATAGCCATCTGGGCAAAAAATACGGTTATCAAAGGATAATTCAACAAAAGGTAAAGGGGCTTTTATGTTATTGGCAGCATGTGCTTTGCGCAAAAAGTCCTGACGATCACCATCTGGTTCAGGCACAACGACCATGGTTTCTTCCATGGATCTTTGTAGATTTATACGTATACCCCCATACCTACTATGCCAGTCTCCTGCCATAACAGACTCTACGGAGACAATCGGCCAGTGAGTAATTGTCCGGGTAGCGAGGTCGGCTGTCGTAACCATGTAAGCTCTGCGATCTAGGTAGCGCGGTCGTAGTGGATCGCCTGTTTCTCGAAAACGCGAGTCGTGGCGTATAACTGCCAATTGTCCCTCTGCCGTATATTCCAAAATTCGTCTGTCATATATACGGCTGTCGCCATCATCAAACCACCTATAAATACTGGGTGGCTGCTTGCTGAGATCAAGGTCATAAGGGTCACCGATGGCTTCCATCAACAGACGGTTAATTGTACCGTGGTCACTGACTTCATCTTGCTCTTCCAAGATTGTGACAGCGACTGGATGAGAACTGGCAAACTCCCAAGCCTCTCGAAATTGCTCGGGAGATAGGTCGGCCATGGTTGCCATGTTTAGTTGTTTTCCTTGTTAGTGTTTAAAAAGCGACTACTTTTGTAATACGCTTACGCCGAGCAAAAAGCAAGTTTTGTTGCAGTGGATAAATTACAGTTGGACACTGGAAGTGAACAGGTTGTAGTCGGGAATTTGCAAACGGAAGAGTTGTTGCACGGTGGAGGCACTCGTGCCAGCAAAAGGTCCGTCGCTGGCGCTACAGGTGTCGGACCAGGTGCGCATGACTTCTTGGCTGTTGTTGGTCAAGCGATAGACAAAGCGGTTGCCCAGTGGGCACATCGCACGCTCATCGGGCTGAACAACGGTTCGTTCTTTGCCAAAGCTTAAATGGTCAAGTGCCCGACTAAAAGTTGTATACGCATCTGGTGTGTTGGGATAATCATTGCTGCGTTCTGTGCGTTCTTCATAGCCGTCAAGGATCTCTACGCGCCGGTACGTCCGTGTAACGGTTACACGTATGGCACGGCGCTGGTCCTCACCTACCAATTTGCCTTGTTGCGTCATGGTTACGACGCTGCCATCTTTGCTTTCATAGTCCGCTAATTTAGTGAAGCGGGAGGTTTTTTTGCTATTGCTTGATGAATTGCTGCGGCCAAACAGGACCACCGTACCAACGATGGCCAGGAAAGCGACAATAATAATCGCTATACCGTATCTCACAAATCACCTCTTGTTAACAGGTGTACAATACCACAATTT
>DATIHS010000023.1:0-9302 GCA_035480475.1 Patescibacteria group bacterium | reverse complement strand
CGGCGTTCAGTCAAGACTGTCTTGCCTTGGTCGAGCCACAAACTGCTTACTGAGACTGCCGCATCGAGCAAGCCGCCCGGATCACTCCTCATATCGAGGACAACACCCTTCACATTTTGCTGTTTGAGGTCTTGCGCAGCTTTAGTGGCCAGCTGTGCCGTGTCATCACCAAAGCGTGAGATTTTAATGTAGCCAATATTGCCATCGAGTACTTTGCTGTCGACACTAGGAACAGTGATTGTGGCTCTTGTGATTTCGACGTCGATGGGCTGCGAATTACGAATAAGCTTGAGTTTAACAGTGGTCCCGGCGGCGCCACGGATTTTAGAAACAGCGTCGTTCAAAGTTATGCCAGTAGCCGGTTTGCCGTCAATTTCAGCAATAATGTCTTTGGGTTTGAGACCGGCTTTTTCGGCTGGAAATCCGGAAATCGGCGATATAACAATCACATTGCCCTGCGCATCCTTGCTGAGCTCAGCACCAATACCTGTAAATGTACCACTCAGCTGGTTATTGAAGTCTTTGGCCTCAGTCTTATTCATATATTCTGTGTAAGGATCACCGGCGGCCGTTGCTAGGCCCGCCTTAATGCCGTCGAGCAATTTGGTGGCATCAAGCTGGCCATCATAGTCTTTTTTAAGAGTGTCATAGACCTGTTCCACCGAGGTATAGTCAAGGTTGGCTGGTAAACTTTTTTGTTCACTTTTATTAGCACTGCGCACAAGCATAATACGGCCGTCGCCAATGCCAACCCCACTCAAAAAGATCAGTACGGCAGCAGCAGTGAGGCCAATTGTTTTGCGCCAGTTTTTTGGTTTTTTCCCTGTTTGTTCAATGCTTGGTTGTGGTAGTTCCACCAATGGTTCCCCTCTAAGGTTTCAAATCAGACCAATACATTATACATGACCGTGCTTCAAGGTAACCTGAGCGATGTAAGTTAGGCTAGTCGAAGTAGATGTATGTCAGGCCGTTGCCGTTGATGGTCATTTCACTATAGTGGCCGGCCAAGTCGTAGTTCATCTGGCTCACGCGGATGTAGCCGTTGCTGTAGACTGCTTCAACCCACATAGCATGGCCGTAGTAGCCTGCCATGGATATAGCGACGGCACCGGCACGTGGTGTGGAACCGGTAGGAATGCCATCGGCTTGGGCACTGCCGGGCCATTGGTTAGCATTGCCGTGGCCGCCCCAGAAAGGCATGTGGCCGTAAGCTTGGTAGACTTTCCAGGCTGTATAGCTGACGCATTCGCGGTTATACATTCCCCAGGGGTCAAAGATACTGTCTTGTGCGGCGCTATAGAGGTAATTCGGGTAGCCACCGTGACCAGGATCACCTGCCTCAGCCGAGCCACCAAGGCGGCGGTTAGCCGCAGCTTGTTGGGCGCGCAAGTCGGCAATTTGAGAGTTATTCTGCTTAATTTGGGCGCTGTAGGCATTTTGCTGGTCAACGGTTAATCCTAAGAGGCGGTTTTGCTCGGCCTGGTTAGCAGACAGCTGCTGGTTCATGTCTTGCTCTTCGGCCAACAGTTGTTCAACTTTTTGCTTTTGATCTTTAAGCTGAGCTTTAAGAGCCGTGATCTTATCGAGGGTCGTCTTAATCTTATCTTGGACGCTCGTGCGGTACTGTTGCTTGTCTAGGAACTCACTCAGGTCTTTGCTAGAGGCGAGCATCTCGAGTGTACTGATTTCGCCCTCTACATACATGGCTTTAATATCTTCGCCAAGAAGTTTCTTTTGTTTATCTAATTCGGCTTCGGCGGCAGCGATCTGGTTCTGTAGGTCATCCCGTTTGGCCTGGTTGTCGTGGATTTGGGTTTGAATAGCGTTAATTTGAGCCTGAAGCTGGTCGATTGCACCCTGATAACTATCGGCTTGGATCTGAAGTTGGTTGACCGCCTGTTGCTTTTGGCTGTTGTCTGAGCGGAGCTGATTAATCTGTTCATCGAACTGGTCGGCGCGTACTAGTGGCGTCACGACAAAACCACCGCCCAATACCAGGGTGGCGGCAATAACGAATAGACGTTGACGAAGGCTGAGTGACTTTATTTTCATTTTTCTTTTGACCTTAGTCGTTAAAATCATACCACACCTATCATAAAATTACAATGTTGCTTACGCTTGGAATTAGGGGCACCTTAAGATAGCACGGAGACAATTTGCCTGGCGCATCCGCTCATAATAACTATGTCGATTTACATTAGCTGTAAAGTGATACCCTCGCTTTATGTTTATAAATTAAAAGAGTTGTTTATTTGCTGGTCTTGAATTTCAGGTAGCGCCTGGTCGCGATCATGGAGGAGGCAGCTCCGATTAGTATACCAATTCCAAGTTGCGCTGCAAGGATTATTACAAAATTATGTGAAAAATAATCGCTGGCATATTTAATGTCCAGGAGGCCTAGACTGCTGGCGTCAAAGGCACTCGAAGAAATCGTAAACAAAGCGTTGCACAATAAGATTGAAAGCGCGGCCGAAACTACCCCGTACAGAACTGTTTCCACCACAAATGGCCCACGGATGTAGGAAGTACTAGCGCCGAGGAGGCGCATGATTTGTAATTCATCCCGACGGTTAAAGATAGCCATGCGGATGGTGTTAAAGATAATCAACATAGAAACGAACGCAAAGATAATAACTCCCACAAAGCCGGCTTCCTTTAAGAAACGGGCCGCCTTGGTAATTTTATCGAGCGCTGTTTTGCGGTCCCCAGAATAGGAGGTCTTATCTGATTGCAGTTGCTGCACACTTGATTGCTCCAGATAAGACTGGATGTCTTGGATCTTATTGGGGTCTTTGGGTTTGACTTGGATAGTGGCTGGCAACGGGTTGTCGGTTTGAGAAATGGCTAACAGCAGGTCCAAATTGTTTTGGTTCTGTTTTTTATAGGCCTCCAGGGCATCTTGTTTTGATAGATAGTTAACGCTCTTCACATTGCTGTTGGAGCGCAAATCGCTGAGCAATTTGTCGCGCTGCGCTGGCGTAACTGAATCTTTAAGGTAGACGGAGATATCAATCTTATCGGTAATCTGTTGGATAGTATTGCTAAAGGTGGCGTTTGCAATGACCGAAAATAGAATAATGCTGAGCGTAATGACCATCACGGCAATGGCCGCAATCGCTAAGGTGGCGTTACGGACAAAGTTCTGTGCCCCGGCCTTAATAATACGGCCGAGGGTGATCATACGGTGGTTCACTGGTGCAAAGCCTCTTTGTTGTATTGCGCATTGGCGCGGTCACTAACCACACGGCCATCGCTGATAGTAATAACCCGGCGTTTTAATTTGTTCACGATCTCCTGGTTGTGAGTGGTTAAAAGTACGGTGGTACCAAAACGGTTAATCTTTTCGAGGACTTTAATGACATCCCAAGCGTGCTTGGGGTCGAGATTACCCGTTGGTTCGTCGGCAATCAGGATTTTGGGCTGGCGGACAATGGCACGTGCAATAGCCACCCGCTGGCGTTCTCCACCAGATAACTCAAGCGGCATGCGTTTTTCTTTGCCCTTCAAGCCAACGATTTCCAAAACACGAGGGACCGTATGTTTAATCTCACGGTTACCATAGCCGACGATCTCTAGCGCAAAGGCCACATTTTCAAAGACATTTTTGTTTTGCAGCAGTTTAAAGTCTTGGAAGACCACGCCAATCTTACGGCGTAACAGTGGGATGTCCTTGTCTTTGAGCTTGTCGTAGTCGATGCCGCCAATGACAATTTTGCCACTAGTGGGGCGTTCTTCCCTCGTCAGTAGCTTGAGTAAGGTCGACTTGCCCGCCCCGCTGGTACCGATAATAATGACAAACTCCCGTGGCTCAACATGCAAAGACACACGGTCTAGTGCGGTATTGCTACGGTTGTAGACTTTGGTTACCCGGTCCAACAGAATCATTCTTATATAGTATAACAAATAGACGTAAGAGGAACTGGACAAGCCTATTTCGCCAGGGTGTGTTCGAGGTAAGCGGTGATATAGGGATTGAGGTGGCCGTCGAGAACACCCTCAGCGTCGGTTTCAGTGTGGCCGGTGCGCAAATCCTTCACTTGTTTATAGGGGTGTAGTACATAGGAGCGGATCTGGTTCCCCCAGGCGGCCTGCTCGTTTGGACCTTTGAGATCGGCCAGGTTTTCGAGGTGTTGTTCGAGCTGAAGTTGCGCAAGTTTTGAACGGAGAATAGTGAGGGCTGTCTCTTTATTTTGCAGCTGTGAACGTTCGTTTTGGATGGCAACAACAATGCCGGTTGGAAGATGCGTGATGCGTACCGCTGAGTCAGTCGTATTAACAGATTGTCCGCCATGGCCGCCACTGCGATAGACGTCAACTTTCAAGTCTTTTTCGTCGATTGCAACGTCCGCAGGCTGATCGATCTTTGGCAGAACCTCAACTTTAGCAAAGCTCGTTTGACGCAGATTGTCAGAGTTAAAAGGGCTCAAGCGCACCAAGCGGTGCACGCCGTGTTCCCCTCTAAGCTTAGCGTAGGCAAACGGGCCCTGAATTTCTAAAGTGACACTTTTGAGGCCAGCTTCTTCGCCGGCGGATTGATCAACCGTATTGACTGTGAAGTTATTGGCTTCGGCCCAACGCACATACATGCGCAGCAACATTTGCGTCCAATCCTGCGCGTCAGTGCCACCAGCGCCAGCATAAATACTGAGGATGGCATTGTGGTCGTCAAAAGCACCGCTGTAAAGCAATTCCGTTTTTTGGGCATCATATTGTTTCTGGACGGTTTTTAGCTGCTTCTCTAGCTCCGTTTGCAGCGATTCATCGTTCATCCCCGCCAGTTCTTTGATGTCCTTGGCCGACTTTTCGAGTTCACGCCACGGTTTAATTCGCATTTCCATGGCCGATTGTTCTTTCATAAGACGTTGGGCACGCTCCTGGTCCGACCACAGTTCAGGGTCAGCCGTTTGCTTTTGCAGGTCGACCAGTTGGGCTTCAAGTTTGTCTAATTGCAAGCGGTCGATAGCGTCAGCGATAGCTAAAGTGAGTTCGTCAGCTTGTTTTTGTAGGTCCTGCATAGGCTTGATTATATATTCCAGAGCGGCGCTACAATACCGGTCAGCTGCTGACGGAGCTCAGTCGGTGCCGTCCCCAGAAAGCCCAGACCCCATTGTGCCTCGGCAAAAAAGTCGCGTGTAACGTCTGTAATTTGCTCACGCGTAATGGCACGGATACGCGCTGGCACCGCGTAGTAGTCGTCGATGAAATCATCAAAGAAATAACGGCCGCTGTAACCCGCTGCCGTACCTGAAACCGTCTGGCCGCTGCGCTGGAAACGGCCGAGGAGGTATTGCTGTGCTGAGGCAATGTCGACTGCGGTGATGTCACCCCGACAAACCGCCTCAATTTCTTTGGCGATAATTGCAAAGAGCGCGGGGGCGTTTTGTGCTGTCACCTGAGCACCGAACCACCAGTTCGTCGCACATTTAGTCTGCAGATAATTGGAGCTCATATGGTAAACCAAACCCCGCTCGCGTGCTTCGCCCAAAATGCGCGAATGGAGCGTTTCGGTAAGCAGCGTGTTCACGAGGCCCAGCGCATCCGATTCGTCTTCTGATAAACGCCGGTGAATAAAGGTGTCCATATAAAAATGCATATTTTCAACCGTGCGATTCGGTATATAAAGCGGCTCTTTCAGCCCCTTAGGAATTTCTTCCGGTAGGTCAATGCGGATTTCGCCCTTTGGCAAACTAATTTCTTCCAACATGGCGGTGATACTCGTACGCCGTGCCGGGGTTAATTTACCTGCAATAACAAAGCGCATGTTTTTGGTGTAGTGTGTCTTTTTGTAGTGTTTGCGGATGTCTGCCACTTCGACGTTTTTCAGGCGCTTTAGGCGTTCTTGGTCGGTTAGGACTTTGTAGCCGTAGGATTGGCGCAAGGCCAGGCTCAAATGCCGGAAGTGGTTGTTGGAACGGCCCACCATTTCTTCCCGGACATTGCCAAATTCAGCTTTGAACTCGTCATCTAGAAAGAGCGGCTTACTGATGGCAATGAGGAGTAGTTGAGCGATCCGTTCCCATTCAAAATCTGCGCATTCTGCTTCATACGTGATGTCGTAACTACCAGTACTGGCGTTGCTATAGGCCCCGTTTTTTTCAAACTCGGCCTGGAACGCCCGTGCGCGCGGGATCAGTTCGTTGGCACCGAGTAGCAAATGCTCCATGATGTGCGCTACTTCCCATTTTTGTGGTGGGCACAAAAAGTCGCCGGCGCGAAAGTTGATTTCAAAACCCATAACACTCGCCCCGGGCACATGGATAAAGAGGCCTTTGGCGCCATTCTTTAGGGTAATTTCTTCAACCGTATGCCGCATCGAACCGGCTACCTTCGCTTACGGTTCTTGGCTTTGGTCTTGCGCTGGCGTTCGGCCTTACGGGCTTTGCGAATACGGTTGTGGCTGCTGGCCTTGATGGTCTGGGCTGTCTTAGCGGGTACAAAGTCAGTTTCTTCAAATTCGTCAACTTCGACAATTTTATCGGCGTTGTCCACAGAGTGCCGGGCGGCTTTGGTGAGTTCTGTTTCAACCGGCCGATCTTCAGCTACTGGTTCAGCGCTAAAGAGAGCCCTGACAACCTCGTGGCGTAGGGTCCCTTGCATCGTTTCAAACATGGCTTGGGCCTGACGGCGGTATTCGACGAGGGGGTCGCGCTGACCCACGCTGATCCAGTGGATACCTTCACGCATATGGTCCATGTTTTCGAGGTGTTGCATCCAGAGGTTATCCAGAATTTGCAGGTAGATATCGCGTTCGACTTTACGCATAACTTCCGGGGTAAAGGCGGCTTCACGACCTTCGTATAATTCGGTGGCTTCCGTCAACAGGATTTTGCCGAATTGGTTGGCATCAGCATCGAACAAGCGGTCAAGGGTTTCATCACCAAAAGGAAAGCTTTCCTTAACAACATTTTCAAACTGGTCGGACATCAGCTGTGGCGACGAGGCCAAAGCTTTGGTTTCGTCCTCGATAAAGGCTTTTATGCGTTTCTTAATTTCCGCTTGCAGAAGAATTTCACGCCGCATGGTATAGGTAGCTTTACGGTGGCGGTTCATGACGTCGTCGTATTGGACAACGTTTTTACGAGTATCGAAGTTATAGCCTTCAACCTTCTTCTGGGCCCCCTCCAAACTCTTACTAATAACACGATTTTCGATGGGCGTTTCATCATCCACACCGAGGCGGTCCATAATGGCACCGATGCGTTCACCACCGAAGATACGCATGAGGTCGTCATCAGTACTGACAAAGAACTGGGTCACACCTGGGTCACCTTGGCGACCCGCACGGCCACGCAACTGGTTGTCGATGCGTCGTGACTCATGGCGCTCGGAACCCAGTACAAAGAGACCACCGACTTTTTTAACATCTTCATCGAGCACAATGTCCGTACCGCGGCCGGCAATGTTGGTAGCTAGCGTCACAGCTCCCTTTTGGCCAGCTTTCGCAACCGTCGTGGCTTCGCGTTCGTTGTTTTTGGCGTTCAACATTTGATGGGGAATCTTGGCTTTCGTCAGCAGCTGGCTCAGCGCTTCGTTTTTCTCAATCGAAACGGTGCCAATAAGAACCGGCTGACCCTTGTGGTGGAGTTTGGCTACCTCACGGGCAATGGCTTTGAACTTGCCCCCCTCCGTGCGGTAAATGCGGTCTGGGCGGTCATCACGTACGATTGGCCTATTCGACGGAATAACGACAACATCCAGTTTATAAACCTGGTGGAATTCTTCGCTTTCGGTCTCAGCGGTACCAGTCATACCTGCCAATTTTTCGTACAAGCGGAAGTAGTTCTGGAAGGAAATGGTCGCCAGGGTCATTGACTCTTCCTGCACCTCCACGCCTTCTTTGGCTTCAATCGCCTGGTGCAGACCTTCGTTATAACGCCGACCCTTGAGTAAACGGCCCGTAAAGTCGTCGACAATAACAACTTCCCCATCGCGTGTAACAACATAGTCTTTATCGCGGTGGAAGAGGGCTTGAGCTTTCATAGCCTGCTCCAAGTGGTACAGTGTCCGAATATTTTCCGTTGAATACAGGTGCTCAACGCCGAGAATCTTCTCGACCTTGGCAATCCCTTCGTCAGTTAGAACAACCGCCTTGCGTTTTTCATCTGTCTCGTAATCATCGTCTTTTTTAAGCTGGCGGACGACCTTGGCAAACTGGGCGTAAGCCGTGCCGCTGGTCACGCTTGGCGCACTGATAATCAGCGGCGTGCGGGCTTCGTCGATTAAAATGGAGTCAACTTCGTCAACGATAGCGTAGTGCAGATCGCGCTGCCGCAGCTGGTCGACTTCACGCACCATATTATCGCGCAGGTAATCAAAGCCGAATTCGTTGTTGGTGCCATACGTAATGTCGGCGTTGTAAGCTTCCTGCCGAGTGCAGGGTTTGAGTACTTGCATCCGGGGATCATCGTGGTTCTGGTTTTTGAAGGACTTGTCATAAATGTATGATTCATCAGCGATAATAACCGCCACCGATAAACCGAGGAAATCATAAATTTGGCCCATCCAGCCAGCGTCGCGCTGTGCCAGGTAATCATTGACCGTTACCACATGGACACCCTTGCTCGTGAGCCCGTTAAGGTACACTGGCAGCGTTGCGACAAGGGTTTTTCCTTCACCGGTTTTCATTTCGGCTACTTTCCCTTCATGGAGCACCATGCCACCGATCAACTGCACATCAAAGTGACGCTGGCCAAGACTGCGACGCGCTGCTTCGCGCACGACAGCAAAAGCATCGGGCAAAAGTTTGTCTAACGTTTCTTTTTTCAGCCGTGCCTTCAATTTGTCAGTCTGCTCACGCAACTGCTTGTCGGTCAGCTTTTTATACTTTGGTTCCAGTGCGTTTACATCGCGGACGCGCCGGCGCATACGCCGCAAGGTTTTCGCCTGCGGGTCACCAAGCAACTTCTTAAACACCTTATTCACTAGGTCAACTCCCTCTTAGGTCAACTTCCGTCTTTCAACAACCGTACCATTGTACCGTATCAGGGGTGGTTCTACCAGTAAATTTTACGCAGTGTAACTTTTTAGGCTTGGTGCTTGGAGTCGCGCAAGCGTTTGATGAGACGGTGATGAAAACGCGGGTTACCGTGCATGGCTTTGTACTTTTTGAGCTGGTTTTTTAGTTTTGCCTCAACAATATCCACGGCTGCAAACATGTTAATAGTGGATTCTTTGGTTGTAATGGTATCTTTGGGCAGATGGACAATAACCTCGCAAATGCAGTTCTTTTTGGTCTTGAGCATTTCTTCCTTGAGGATAACTTCAACGTGCAGGCTTTCACGGGCATGCCGGGAAACATAGCG
>DATIHS010000022.1:0-5836 GCA_035480475.1 Patescibacteria group bacterium | reverse complement strand
GTGGCAATCCACGTAAAGAACAATACTGCCGTTGGTATGGCAATAAACATCGTCATAACCCCAAAGAAGGCGTTCACATCGGCTCCAGCACCCATAGTAAAGAAGTGGTGTAGCCAGACGGAGAGTGCAAATGCCGAGACGCCGATCAGGCCTAAAACGTTGGAAACATAACTCGCAATGGACTTTCGGCTAAACGTCGAAACGATTTCACCAAAGACGCCAAAGGAAGGTAGCATTAAGATGTAAACCTCCGGATGGCCCCACATCCAAATAAGGTTGGTGTACATCATGGCGTTCCCGCCAAGCGTAGTCGTAAAGAAATGGGCGCCAAAATAACGGTCTAGAAACACCAGGAACAGCGTCATAGTCAGCAATGGGAAAACGGTGACCGCCATAATCATGCTGCACAAAGACCCCCAGGTAAACAACGGCATTTTCAGTAGTGACATTCCCTTTGTCCGCATTTTTAAGATAGTCATAATAAAGTTAATAGCACCTAGTGTCGTGCCAATTCCTGAAATCTGTAAACTCCATACCCAATAATCAACCCCTACTCCCGGGCTAAATTGCGTGCTGCTCAAAGGCGCCACTGCCAACCAGCCTGTAGCTGCATACTGGCCCCCAAAAAGGAAGAACATGTTGACCATGACGACACCGCCTACAAAGAGCCAAAAACCGAGCGTGTTCAAAAACGGTGAAGCGAGGTCACGGGCGCCAATTTGCAGTGGCACAATGTAGTTAATCAGTCCAAAAATAAACGCCATTGCCACAAAAAACACCATGATATTGCCGTGTGCGGTAAAGATCTGCTGGAAGTGTTCAGATGATAGGTAGCCATGCGACGAACCGGCGGATAGTGCTTGCTGCAACCATATCATGAGCGCGTCCAAGCCGCCGCGCATGAGCATGAAACCGGCAACAATAAAGTACATAATGCCGATCCGCTTCGGATCAACAGAGGTGAGCCACTCCTTCCAAAGCCATTTCCACCGTTTGGTATAGGTGAGGATAAAGACAATTGTCAGACCCAGCAGTAGAAAGGCGACTGTCCCGCCAATGGTAAACCATTCATGTGGCAGGTCATGGAGCGTTAGTTTGCCGATGAGAAATTCTCTCATTCTAACCCCACGTGATGGTGTGAACCCGCATATTTGGCAAGTACTGTACTGAATAGTTCTGGTTCGGCAGTCGCATAAAATCGGGCAGGGTTGTTCTCGCTTGGCGTAAGCAGGTTCTGGTACTCGCCGTCATCAAGGGTGCTGGAAGACTGCTTTACCGTTTGCACCCACTGATCAAAATCTTGTTGTGAACCAGCGCGAGTGGTAAATTTCATACCCGCAAAGCCGGCGCCGCTTATTTCGGCCGCACTACCCTGGTAATCACCGGCCGTATCGGCCATAAGGTTTAAACGGTTATCGTGCCCAGTCATGGCATAGAGCATACCGCCGAGGTGAGGAATCCAGAAAGAATTCATAGGCGCCTCGTCGGCTGTTAGTTCAAACTGTATAGGTGTGTCCACCGGCACTTCTGCAAAATTGACGGTCGCAATGTTTTGTTCCGGATAGATGAACAACCACTTCCAACGTAGCGCCACGACTTGGATCGTCAGCGGCTCGGTTTGGGAAGCAATCGTTTTTTGCGGCGCCAATTTGTGGGTGGACGACCACATTATGGACGCCAGTACAAAGAAAAAAACCAATGGTATTGCCCAAATGCTGAAAACAAAAGATTTGCCACCTATGGTACGCGAGTCGTAGGTAGCCCGATCGTTCGACTCACGGTATTTCCAAGCAAAAAAGTAAAGGAGGCCGAGCGTGGGAACGGCAATGACAAGCATAATTGCAACCGTGAGGAACATCAAACGATGCTGTTCTATGGCTATTAAGCCCTTCGGGTGAAACAAGGTAATGTCAGTACCATGCAAGAATACAGTAATCAGAAATCCGATGCCCAGTAATGCCACGACAACGAGTATGCCAAGATTTCCTTGGTAGTGTTTATTTTTATGGTTGGTCATTAATGCAACTCAATCGTCACGTATCTATAGCCCTATCTGTAATAATTATACCATGATGCTTACGGTTTTGGCAGGTCCTGTCACATGGTTTGATACTATACATATACGTAAAACCAAAGGATATTTCTCATCGAAACACTGCGGACTTATTATAACCTCACAAAGCCAGGCATAATTTACGGCAATGCCATAAATACAGCAGCTGGTTTCTTACTTGCCACCCATGGTTGGCCAAAATTAGAACTACTGCTTGCTACCTTAGTTGGCTCGTCGTTGGTTATTGCTTCCGGTTGCGTCTTCAACAACTATCTTGATCGTGGCATTGATTTGTGGATGGCAAGAACCCAAAAACGAGCGTTAGTAACGGGTTTGGTTGCAAATCGGGCGGCCCTCGTCTATGCCTCAAGCCTGGGCTTGGTTGGCTTTTTGGTTTTGGCTATATGGACTAATTTTCTCACGGTAGCTATAGGCATGGTCGGACTTTTTACCTATGTCATCATCTACGGCTGGGCTAAACGGAAAAGCGTTTATAGCACTTGGGTAGGAGGTATTGCCGGAGCAGTGCCACCGGTCGCAGGCTATACAGCAGTTACTAACAACGTAAACGCCGCCGCCTGGATCTTGTTCTTCATGCTCATGTTCTGGCAAATCGCTCATTTTTACGCAATTGCTCTTTATCGTTTACGCGAATATCGGAAAACAGGCCTACCCATTTGGCCGGTTAAGAAGGGTATCGGTAGCACGCAGGCCCAAATCATGCTGTCCATCATTGCTTTCACGTTTGTCAGCCTCTTACTGACGCTTTTTGGTTACACCGGCCTCGTGTATGCCGTCGTTATGGGCGGAGCGGGTCTTTGGTGGTTTTGGAAAGGACTAAAAAACCTGGACCGGCTCCAAGCTGCTGCCTGGGGACGTTCGATGTTCCTGAGTTCCCTTATTGTTACGCTTGTAATGGCAGCGTGTCTCGCAGTGGGCGGGCACCTGGCTTAGGTGCTATACTAAGCTTATGTTTGTCGTCTTGCACGTCACGATTGCCATCGGTGGATTGGTCTGGCTAGGCCCTTTGTGGCTTCGGCCAACTGTTGCCAAGTTCCGTATAGCCTATGGTCTTATTGCAGGTACATTATTGAGCGGCACATATCTTGTCTGGTCAACACATAGTCCCATTTTAAGTGGCTGTCTGGCGGGCCTAACTTACCTAACCATCGGCGTTGCTGGCATCGCGTTAGCGCGTCGTAAGTTCTCTTACTCCGAGTCTTAAGCTTTTTTAGAAATGCTCGCGAAGGTGTGACATTGAGAATTCCCAGTTGGCGTCGGTCTTTTTATGCGGGTTAAAAATGTTTTGTGGGTCGAAGGTTTGCTTAACTTGTTTAAAATAGCCGAGGATTTCTGAACCATACATTTGCTTGAGCCAAGGGCCACGCGTCATGCCGTCGTTGTGTTCGCCGCTGAGTGAACCGCCGTAATGCAAGACAAGCTCGTTAACCTCCTTCATGCACGGCGTCAATTTATCGCGCTCGGATTTTTCTTCGATCTTCATGAGTGGAATGACGTGAAAATTGCCATCCCCCATGTGGCCGGCCACAGTTGCTAGTAGTTTATATTTATTCAGAATGGCCCGCAGTTCGGGCAAGAAGCGTGGCAAATACTCGGGTGGTACCACAAGGTCGTCAATAAATGGTGCTGTGTGCTTGTCGTGTACTTTTTTACGGAGCAAGTTAAAGCTTTCGCGCCGCATAATCCAAAACTTTTTGGCCTTGGCCTCAGTTTCATCTTCTTCGAACAGGGCTTCGTGCCCAAAGGGTTTGAGCTCTTCGCGCAAGGTGTGGACTTTTTGTGCGACTTCATCTTGGCTGTCGCCGTTAAATTCTGCCAGCAGAATCATTTTAGGAATACCCCGTGCTAATTTAAACAAGTCTGGCAAGAGCTGAAAACCAAGCTTGATCATCCCTGCCCAGCCAAGGTTTTGATGAAAGTAGTAAAACAACTTAAAGCTGAGCATTAAGGTGTAGTTATCAAAACCCTCAAATGTTGCTGGGTTGTATTCAAGCACTTTGTTAATCAACTCACCGAGGTCGTCAGTGTGCCGCAAAAAGATCACGAGGGTTCCTGAATGTTTCGGCGCGGGTACGAGACGGAATTTAATGTCGGTGACAATACCAAGCGTCCCTTGCGAACCAACGATCAGCTGAGTCAGGTCAAATACACCGGCTTCACGGTCCCACGCGTTCCATAAATGATAGCCAGTAGAATCTTTGCTGACGTGTGGTTTAGCGGCCTTGATAACGTCGTAGTGGCCATCAACAACTTCAAAAACTTCGCGGTAGACTTGTCCTTCAAAATCCTTTTGGGCCATTTTTTTATCGAGCGCCTTACGGTTTAAAGGTTTTACGACGTATTCGTTGCCATCTGCAAACACTACCTTAAGCTCGGTGACAAATTTTTCGGTTTTGCCAAACTGCAGGGATTTTTCACCACCCGAATTATTGGCCACCATGCCCCCCACGGTACAGAGCTCACGCGAGGCTGGATAACAAGGGAGTAAGGCACCATCTTTGAGCGTTTCTACTTCAAAATCACGGTAATGCATGCCCGGTTGTACTTGGGCAGAAACGGCATCAACCGCTTCGAGCTGATTAAGATGTGCCGCCATATCAACAATGACTGACTCATTAATCGCACCGCCTGTCATGTCGGTGCCAGCGCTGCGGACTGTCAAAGACAAATTGGCGTGCTTAGCTTTATTGTCGGCAACAAATTTGACGAGTCTTTGCACATCCGCGCTATCTTGCGGCGCCACCACCGCTTGCGGCATAAGCTCAAACATGCTGGCGTCATGGCTAAATTCTTCACGGCGGTTGGTGGAAGTATCAATCTCACCACTAAACTTTTGGTCTTTAAGACCCTGAATAAGCTCGTCCATACCGCCATAGCGTACCATTAGCAGTAAATCATAAGCAATATGATACAATCAGGGCAATAAATACAAAGGTTAAAAACAGCTTACATGGCAAAATATCGGGTTGTTATTATTGGCGGCGGCTTTGGGGGTGTCAAAACGGCGCTCGAGCTTGCCAATGACCGACGTTTTCATGTAACACTCGTTACCGACCACACTGATTTTCGTTACTACCCCACACTTTATCGTACGGCCACGGGTGGCCCACGGCGTTTGTCATCCATTCCGCTTTCAGAAATTTTTGCTGGCAAGCCGGTTCATTTGTTGCACGACAAAGTCATTGGCCTTGACCGTGAAACGCGAACGATAAAAACAAAAGTTGGCCACACGGTCGGTTATGAAGCTTTGATAATAAGCCTTGGGGTGCAGACTAATTACTTCCATATCCAGGGGCTCAAGGAGCTGTCTTTTGGCATCAAAACGTTACAAGACGCAGAGGCGCTCAAAAAACACCTGCATCAACAACTAGTTGTCGATCGGCGGCCTGATTTGAACTATGTGGTAGTTGGCGGCGGACCGACTGGTATTGAGTTGGCTGGCGCCCTACCCGCCTACCTCAAACATATAGCCAAACAACATGGTGTGGGAAAATACGCTATTCACGTCGACCTCATCGAAGCTGCGCCACGATTGGTACCTCGCATGCCAAAAGATGTGTCCCGTCGCCTGGCGCGTCAATTGCGCAAACTTGGTGTTCGCTTGTACCTCAAAACAGCTGTGCAGGCCCAAACTGCAGACGCCTTGATGGTGGGTAGTAAACCTATTCGTAGCCATACCGTCATTTGGACAGCGGGCGTTACCAACCATCCCTTTTTGAGCGGGCAAGGTTTTCAGCTGGCCAAAAACGGTAAGGTGCGTAC
>DATIHS010000021.1:0-2994 GCA_035480475.1 Patescibacteria group bacterium | reverse complement strand
GCTCAAGGAGTTAGATAAAGTTATCAATTAATTTTAGGGGGAAATCCTCATGCCAAGCGTCGATATAAGTATATGGGCGGTGGTCGTTGCTGCCGTCATAAATATGGTAGTCGGAGCCATCTGGTACATGCCCAGCGTCTTCGGTAAGGAATGGAGTAAGCTAGTTGGCCGTAAGCTAGCAGATATGCGCAAGAACGCGGGCCCAGGTTATGCCATCACAACCTTGGGTGCTTTAGTCCAAGCCTGGATTTTGGCACATTTTGTCTTCTACGCCAGTGCTCGCACTGCACTTGATGGTGCGGTCGTTGGCTTTTGGCTGTGGGTAGCTTTTGTTGCTATCACCCAGGGTGTCAACACGGTGTTTGCCGGCAGCCGCAAAAAATTGTGGGCAATTAACACCGGTTACTTTTTGGTTGTCCTGGTCATCAACGGTGCATTACTAGCCGCATGGCACCCATAGTAGTTGTGCTTGTTGACAAGCGGGTGTAATATATATTACAAACAAACACGCGTGAAATAGGGCTTTATGGGATTCTCGTAGTTCCACAAAGCCCTTTTATGATATTTACGTTTTAGTCGCGCTTGAGCATGATGGTGAAAGCTTCAGCCGGGATATCGACTTTTCCAAAGCGTTTCATGCGCTTTTTGCCCTTAGCCTGTTTGGCTAGCACTTTTTTCTTGCGTGACACATCGCCTCCATATAGTCCTGTTGTGACGTCTTTGCGGTAGGCGCTAATATCTTCACGAGCAATAAACTTACCGCCAATGCCAGCTTGTAGGGCAACTTGGAAGTTTTGTCTCGGAATAACTTCTTTCAGCTTAGTGACTGTCTCCCGGCCAAGATGCTGAGCTTCGCTACGATGAACCATGACACTTAAGGCGTCTACCCGTTCGCCTGCCACATAAAAATCAACTTTAACCAAGTCTTCTGCCCGATAATCTGCCAGTTCGTAATTAAACGAGCCGTAGCCACTGGTTACGCTTTTGAGTTGGTCATAGAAATCCGTTAGTAAGTTGGCAAGCGGCGCTTCAAAACTAATGAGGGCCAGTTGGGTATCAACATAGCTCAGGTTTTTTTGGAGGCCACGCTTACTCGATACCAATTGGATGACAGCACCGACATATTCCTTGGGTACCACGACTTCCCCTTTGACCCACGGTTCCCGTATTTCCTGGATTTTGGCGGGATCCGGCAATTCAGCGGCTGATTTAATGTCTGCTTCTTCGCCGTTAACCAGGGTAATTTCGTAATCAGTCGAGGGGTTGGTCACAACGAGCTCTAAGTCATATTCCCGCTCGAGGCGCTCGCGTACAATGTCCATGTGCAGCAACCCAAGAAAACCTATCCGTACCCCAAACCCCAAGACGGGTGAATTTTCTAACGTGTATTGCAAGGCTGAGTCACTCAAGCTGAGTTTTTCAATCGCATCTTTGAGTTCCTGGTAAAACTCATTACTTTCCGGAAAAAACCCAGCGTATACAAATGGTTTGACCTCTTTGTAGCCTGGCAAAGCAGTCTTAGCTGGATGTTTGGCCAAAGTAACGGTATCGCCTACTTTTGCTTCGCGCGTACTGCGCAGGTTTGTGACGACGTAGCCAATTTCACCCGCCGCTAATTGCGTGGCGGCTTTCATATCTGGTTTTAGGGTCCCCACTTCCAGTGCCACACCTTCCGCACCGGTGGCATGCATAGCAATCTGATTATTTTTGGCAATGCTGCCGTCTACCAACCTGACATACAAAATAACCCCGCGGTAGTCGTCGTAATAGCTATCAAAGATCAGGGCCCTGGTGTGTTCGTTGTCCGAGCTTTGCGGAGCTGGAATATCAGTAATAATACGTTCCAGCACGGCTTCAACGCCTTCACCAGTCTTTGCAGATATGAGGAGAATGTCCTCTTTGCTGCAACCGAGCAAGCTCATCACTTCCGCGCTGACGCGTTCAACGTCGGCGGCTGGCAAATCGATCTTATTTAAGACGGGAATTAACTTGAGATTGGCAGCCATTGCCAAATATACGTTGGCGAGCGTCTGTGCTTGGATGCCTTGGCTGGCGTCAACGACTAAAATGGCGCCCTCACAGGCTTCCAGGCTTCGTGATACCTCATAGCTGAAGTCAACGTGCCCGGGGGTGTCGATTAAATTGAGTTCGTAGTCTTTATAGGCCATTCTGACGGGTGCTAACTTGATGGTGATGCCCTTTTCCCGCTCGAGGTCCATTTTGTCCAATAACTGGGCTTTCATATCGCGTTTGTCAACGGTGTGGGTCAGTTCTAAGAGGCGGTCAGCAAGCGTTGACTTACCGTGGTCAATATGGGCAATAATGCAAAAGTTGCGGATATGTGGTTGGTCCATGTCTCACAGATTATAACAGAGGCGGCGTTTAGAACGGCACCTTGATGGGCCGCAGAATAAGTTCTTTGGTCTTTTGGATAACCGGCCGGGCCTCCTGCAGGTCAAAGAGTAGGGAGACACCCAAGTGCACTAAGAAGGTCACCAAGGCTATGCTGCCGAGTTTAGCCCCCAGCACAATAATACCCGTGTCAGTCAGGTTGAGCGGGAAGATGGAGATCATTATAAAAGCCGCTAGCACACTGAAACCCGTAACCGACAGAATGCGGCCAACTCCACCCCAGAACTCCATGTTGAGCAGTCTATGGTCGCGCCAGAGCATAATAGTGAACAGAATAAGCACTTCACTCATAGCCACTAATGACTGAGCCATAGCCAGGCCGGCAATACCGTAGGCATCGGGCCGCGCCAAGTTAAAGGCTAGGAAAATGTTCAGACCAATGGCAAAAATAGAGACAAACAACGGTGTACGCGTGTCTTTTTGGGCATAAAAATAACGTGACAAAATGCTGTACATAATACGGAAAAAGATGGCGACTGTTAGATAGCCGAAGATTAAGGCCACCGGGGGTGCTGCTTTACCAAACAGCAAACGGGCTAAATAGGCTCGGCAGAAGAAACAAATCACGATGGTTGGCATGGC
>DATIHS010000020.1:0-8020 GCA_035480475.1 Patescibacteria group bacterium | reverse complement strand
GGCTTGCATTTTCTTGGTATACCAGGCGTCGCTGTTAATCCGGTTAAAAGGACGGATGGCGCCTTCGGCGATGGTCAGGCGACCGTTAGGAATAACAAGGTCAGGATCGACCTCCAAGCGTGAGCCTAGGCCGGTGCAGACCGGACATGCTCCGTGCGGACTGTTGAAACTAAAGGTGCGTGGCTCAAGCTCAGGAATAGTAACGTCGGGGTGGTCGAGACAGGCGTACATCAAACTGTAGTCATGCTCCTGATTATTGTCGGCGTTGATTACTTTTAGACGGCCTTCGGCTAGGTCTAGGGCTTGTTCAATTGACTGGGTCAGTCGGCCTCGGCTGGCCTCATCATTGACCACCCGGTCAGCGACAATCTCAATGTTGTGCTTGTAGTTCTTATCTAATTCGGGGAACTCGTCGAGCGCATAGACCACGCCGTCCACTCTTGCCCGCGCAAACCCGGCGCGCATGTATTGTTCGGGGATATGCTCAAAAGCACCTTTTTTGTCGCTTACGACGGGGGCCAGAACCATAAGCCGGGCAGCTTCCGGCAGGGCTGCTACTTGATCCACAATGGCCGCAGAAGTCTGGCGCGTGACCGGTTTGCCACAAATTGGGCAATGCGGGATGCCAATGCGGGCAAAAAGCAGCCGAAGATAGTCATAAATCTCTGTTACAGTAGCGACAGTACTGCGTGGATTGCGGCTTGTAGATTTTTGGTCAATTGAGATGGCCGGGCTGAGGCCGTCGATTTGGTCCACGTCCGGCTTTTCCATCAAACCGAGGAACTGGCGGGCATAGGCACTGAGGGATTCGACGTACCGGCGTTGCCCTTCGGCATAAATAGTATCAAAAGCTAGCGATGACTTGCCTGACCCGGACAAGCCAGTAATCACCACTAATTTATTACGCGGAATTTCTACATCCACGTCTTTGAGATTATGCTCTCTAGCCCCAGTTACCCGTATAACATCGCTCATGTGACGCATTAGTGTATCAAAAAAAGACGTAAATTACTAGAGTCTAAGGCCTGCTTTTAGCGATGCAATAGGTGTTGGAACCAGTGAAAGGTGGCATTACCGGCGAGTCCAATAATAAACAGTCCCACAATGGTCAAGAAGCAGCCAATTGCAAAAGCGAGGGCATCATCAAGAATGAGGGCTAGGGCAAGCGCCACAGCCGCTAATGAGGGAAAGGTGTCCAGTCCAGAAAACGGTGGGGCAATGGCTGCTGCCAACGCCAAGGCAAAAAACAGTACGCCAACCAGGCGCAATGCCAATGGATGGTTTATGAGCCATCCATAGCGCGGCCGTGAAAAACGCTCAAACCAGCGGATGCGCCGCATCATTAATGGGACAACTTTCTTTTCCAGCATCGCGCCCAATGGTTTTTGTAGCCATTTTTTTGGCAACCAGATAGTCCGACGGCCAGCCATCATTTCCAGCGCGAGCAACATGACAACGGCCTCAAAAACATGCGTAATTCCCCCTGTTGGTATCGGCAAGGCGGGGAAAAACATGAGGACGAGAATAACAATGGCAAAACTTTTTTCTCCAAACGCCTGAATGAGGCTAGCGATGGTTTTCTGGCCGGGTTGTTTCAACCATTTTTCCAGGCGGATGCTAAAAGTCTGGCTCACGTCTCTTCCCTTTCAATTAAGCAAAAGCATTAATTAGTACATAATTGACAATTAAGCAATTTAGTGTAAAATTCCAACAAACAACATGTGGGGATAGCACTATGTTAGAGTTTATCGTACTTGGGCAAGTTCCCGGTACCAATCTTCAAGTTACGTTTGGTGATGTCGTGGGCATTTTGATGGCCACGGCCTTACTATTCGCCGCTTACCAAGCTCGCTTGCACCGGCACAAACTTACCGGTAAGTTAGCCGGGCTATTTAAGAACCTCAATCTGACTCACTAGTCTGTAAGCGGTAAGACGCTTTGTCCGTAGAGTTGAAGCTCTTCTAGAAGATAGCGTTGTTCGCCTGTTAAATCAGGACGTTTATCGAGAGCTGCTAAACGCTCAAAATAGTGGGCCGCCCGACTCTCACCTTTGCCACCCACGAGCTTTCGGTGCCGGAAACTTTCCCACTGTCCGCGTTCTTCATCCGTGAGAGTCGTGGGAAAATTGCGTGCCTTGTAGAGCGGCCATAAGCTATTGAGTCGACCATCTGTAAAAGTTGGGACTAAAGTTGCCAGCGCGGTTTCGTTGGCTTGCTGCACCTCACGCATTTTTACCTTGTCTTGATTACCAATAAAGTGGTCATATAAGCGTACGTCAGCATCAAGCTCGTCTTGTAAAAATTTGAGTTGCTGCTGTTTATCGAGCAGCTCGACCGCTTTCGTCACCGCCTCACAAAACTCAGGGTGCGCCTGCAGTTGTTTGGCATGTTTGCTAATGGTTTCCAGCGGCAGCTGTAGTCTTTTTTGGTCCTCTTCTCGCAAAACACCCAAGGGGGCGACAGCTGGGCAACGGTTAAATTGCAAAGTTTTGAGCGGGATACGCGGATGGGGGCATGGATACTCCCCGCAGTGGTGACGCCACCATTTGGCAAGTGCCTCAGGCGTAAGCTTCAAGCTTTCCGTTGGATCCTGGCGCAAATCGTACACCACTGCACCGCCTCTTTTTGGGTGTTCACAGACAGCTATCACCGCTGTGGTTTTTTCATATTCACCTGAATATTTACCACTGGTATACACGAAAGCCTGGTTAGAATTGACCAGTTTTTTGACTGCATTTTTATCGCGGTGTTCCAGTAAGTAGGTAAAGAGGTCAGGTTGTTTGGATTGGAGTAACTGGGCCAGGGCAATACAGGCTTGGACATCACTTAAAGCATCGTGGGCGTGGGCATGATCAAGGCTGTTTAGGCTCGTCAATAGTTCCAGACGGTTCGTAGCCTTGCCATTGCTGTCCACTGGCCATTTGATGCCATCTGGCCGCAGTGCCCGGGTCATGCGTACAACATCGAGCAAGTCCCATCGGCTACGGTGGTCTGACCAATGCCACTCATAGGCATCGTAAAAGTTTCGGTAATGCAAGAAACGCATAAATTCGTCATCAAAACGAACGGAATTAAAGCCCACAAAAATGGTCTCCGGGATAGCTATCTCGGTGGTAAAAAGTTGTAAGAACTCGGCCTCAGTTATCCCGTCGGCCAGGGTCTTCTGTGGGGTGATACCCGTTAGAAGAACGGCGTCTGGGTCGGGCAAGACATCTTCGGTCAGTTTGATAAGGGTGTTGTGGGGCTTGCCGAGGGGTTTAAGCCGTAAGTCTGTGCGCTGGCCACCAAACTGCATAATGCGGGCTTCGCGCGGGCTAAAACCCGTTGTCTCGAGGTCGTAAAAATAGAATGTCGTCGACATGGATGCAGTCTAGCACATTCAGTATTGCAAATTGCCCAGGGGTGGTTGGCCAATGGTAATCTTGTCTTCGGGCTGGACACCTTGGCGCTCGAGTTCATGCGTAATACCTGTTTTTTTCATGATGTCGCGCAAACGCTGTACCCCGTGAAAACTCGTAAAGTCTGTTCGGGTGGCAAAGCGTTCAATTTTGGGTCCAGTAATTACAAAACCATTGTCGGTTTTAGTGACCAACCACGCCTCATCGTTGGTAATCGTAAGGACCGGCAGTTGGGGCTGACGCTTTGCTTTGGTAGCACTTTTTTTACGAGCCTCCTCCACTAACTTGTTGACGCTAAATAATAGCTCGTTAACACCTTCGCCGCTCTTGGCAGAAATTGCCAATACGGGTGTTTTTTTGGGCAGGTGCGGCTTAAGCTCTTTTATTCTGGCGCGACGCATTTCATCGTCTAAACCTTCCGTTTTTGTCAGTATTACTACCTCTGGCCGGTTGGTTAAATCAGTCTTATAGGCTTTTAGTTCCTGGTTGACTGTTTGGTAGGCCTGCACGAGATCGTCTTGGTAAGCGTCGATTAAATGAACGAGGACAAGCGTGCGCTCGACGTGGCGCAAGAATTCATCGCCCAAGCCTTTGCCTTGGCTAGCGCCTTCAATTAAGCCTGGAATATCAGCAAAAAGTAACGAAGCTTCTTTACCGATGTCGACCACCCCCAAGTTAGGTGTGAGTGTGGTAAAGGGATAATTAGCAATTTCGGGGCGGGCATTGCTAATTACGCTCAACAAAGTCGACTTGCCAGCGTTTGGTAAGCCAACTAAGCCGACGTCGGCAATCATCTTGAGCTCAAGCGTTAAGCTCGCCTCTTCGCCTTTTTCACCTTTTTCAGCCACACGAGGAGCTTGCCGGGTACTTGACACAAAGTGGGCATTGCCAAACCCACCTAAACCACCTTTGGCAATAACCGCTTGTTGACCATCAGTCAACAAGTCGGCAACCGTCTCACCATTTTCAGCCAAGACGACCGTGCCCACCGGGACTTCTACTGTGAGTGACCGCCCATTTTTGCCATGCTTACGGCGCTTGGCACCAGCGTAACCCGGCGGGGCTTTGAGCTCTTTTTGGTAACGAAAACTAGCCAGCGTATTTTGGTTGCGGCTCGCCACAAAAATGACGTCGCCGCCTTTGCCGCCGTCACCTCCGTCAGGCCCACCCTTATCAATAAACTTCTCGTGCCGGAAGCTGACCACGCCATTGCCGCCGTCGCCGGCTTTGACCTTGACTAGTGCCAGATCTACAAACATCTCGTATAGAGTAGCGGCTTTACGGGCTAGCGTCCAGCGCAGCTTGAGTGGAACCAAGCTAGTTTTGCCGTTATTTAATGAATAAAGAGGAACTGGCCAAGCTGGTCAGGCGTTACTAAATGGTAACTGGTCCGGCCCCAACCACCCGCGGGAGTGCTGCCACCGATTTGGCTTACACCGTAGTAATTCATGTCAGAAATCCAAATGCTACCGTCACTTTCGACTTGTTCCACATAGCCCACGTGGCCTAAGCCACCGACTGTTAGATAGTAGGCGACAGCCCCAGCCGACGGATTGTGGTCAACGCCCAGTCCGGCCCGTGGCGCCAGATAGCGCCAGGAAGCGGCATTACCTAGATTGCTGGGCAAAGGTTGGCCGATATCAGCACGTCGCTTGGCTGCCCACCACGTACACCAGCCATAGTCATAGCCGTTGGCACTATAGACAGCGGAGTTGCCGCCCCAAGCAAAGTTGGAGAAGCTATATGAGCTGGTTGTAACAGGCGCTGAGACCACCACCCCATTCGGAATCAGGATCTGTTCACCGGGTTTAAGGCCGGTTACTTCGGCGTCATTAAACTGGATAAGTTGATCTTTGTCGGTGTTATACTTTTGGGCCAGCTTGTCTGCAGTATCACCACTCGCAACGGTATACACAATGCCGTTCAAGCCGGCAGGTGGTATGACTAGTTGCTTGCCAGCCGGAATCGTATTGCCGGTCAGGTTGTTGCTCCATTTGATACTGTCAGATGAAACACCGAACTTAGTCGCCAAACTACTGAGCGTGTCGCCAGCCTGGGTGGTGTAAGAACGGATGTCCTTGCGGGTCGGAATAGCAGCCGTGACAACCTGTGGTTTTGCCACCACGCTGGTGTCAGCCGGGGCAATTGCCTCGTCAGCACTCACCGAGTCGGCGTGGTTAACGACTGAATCCCTTTCGGGCAAGCCAATAGTACGGGCAATGTGGACAGCAATATCCGCAGACGAGACTTCGTCTAGGGGTGCTGCTGTCTGATCAGTGATGGCCGGCTCAGCCGAAACGCTCTGTCGAGTGACAGTACTATGGGAAGGTGTTCTGGCTACGAAAAAGACAACCGCAACAAGAAGCAGGAGGTTGACCGTCAACAAGGCACTTCGAACCACACGCTTACGGTTACGCGTGAACAGCCGCTTTAAAGGAATTGCGGTGGTTTTCTTATGGCCGTTCCGAGCAGAGAGCCGTTGGCTCAGAGCTTGTGAATGGGTACGAATAGCTTCTCCAATTGTCGCCGGAGCGACACGCTGTTAGCAATAACAGAGGTAACTCCTCTTTTCACCTCTGTTAGTGAATCGACGAGTTACGCGGCTTAGTATAACAAGATTGACCTAAATCCACAAGCTTTTTATAACTTTTCCACCCCTGTTATTGGTACTTTTTACTCGTTACAGAGTTTTTTACAGTGTTCTTGGGTCAGCGCTTCGTGCTCTGCCTCAGTATGTGAGAAGTAAGTAACGCCATCGTCACCCGCCACAAAATAGAGATAATCCGTGTCGGCGGGTTTGGCAACGGCTTGCAGCGAAGCATCCGATACATTACTGATTGGGCCAGGTGGAAGACCAGGGTGCAGACGCGTATTGTATGGGGTATCGATTGCCACTGAAGGAGTTTGCCCGGCTTTGAGAGCTCCATAAAAGGCCGTCACATCGGAACCAAGGGGCATATTTTGTTTCAGCCGTAGTAAGAAGACCTGTGCCACAGTTGGCTTGTCTTGGGCTTTGCTGACTTCTTGTTCAATGATGGAGGCCAGAATAATACCTTGGTGCACGGTTAACCCCTGTTTTGTAATAGCATCGCGGACTTCAGGCGTAAGGTGTTTTTGCATCTCGTCTAAAGATGCCCGAATGATGGTCTCTGGCTTGGTGTCGGCTGTTTTTTGGAAAGAGTCAGGATAGAGGTAGCCTTCGAGGTTAGCTTCTGTTGGTTTGTCGGCTAAAGCGGGGTGGTCGGCGTACTGGGCTGGGTCAAGCGCTTTATCAACGGCCTCGGGTGAAAAACCTCCGTTGTTGATAAGCGCCTCACGCACTTGGTCGAGCCGCTGGCCTGGCAGAATAGTAATTAAATCTGTGGCCACCTTGCCATGTGTCAAAATATTAACAATTTCACCAACAGATTGGTTGGGCCGCAGCGAATACGTGCCCGCCTGCAGACGGTCGCGGACATCATGGTTGCGCACGTACCACTCAAATGCCCAGGAAGCGCGGATCAAACCCTGTTGTTGCAGTTTTTTGCCAATATCTTGTGCGGTTGAGCCAACGGGAATAGTCACGCTTAGCGCCCGTTGGGAGGCGCTTACGGGTTTAAGGTTGTGATAATAATTTTGTCGAATCGCAATCGCTGTCCCAATCAATACAATGATGAGAAAAATGCCAGCGCCTGCCCAGATACGTCCCCAACGCCATTGCCGTTTGCGAAGGCTGTACTTCTTCATGTTTTAACCGCCTGTGCATTGAGATAATCGGCCAAAATAAGCTGTGCGGCATGGGCGTCGATATCTGCTTTGCTGTAGGCTTTACCGCTTGCCTTCAGGTTAGCTTCTGCCTCTACGCTCGTCAGCGCTTCGTCTTGCCAGGCTAGTGGCAGGCCAGTTTGCTGGCTGGCTTCAGCACCAAAAACACGCGAAGCGGTGGTTTGAGGCGTTTCTTGGCCATCCAGCCCACGTGGTAGACCAATAACAAGTTGTCCGACGGCCTGTTCCTCCACCAGCTTTTTGAGTTGCAGCCAAAATTCGGGATCAATACGTGACAGGGTTGTCAAAGCCATTGGTATACGGATATCGGCCCGCGCCACAGCGACGCCCACACGGGTGGTACCGGCGTCGAGCGCCATCAGGTTATTGGCCATTGTCCTGTTCAAAAATTATCGTTATATGCTTGGTATTCTTTGGGGTGGAAAGTACCCAAAATGGACTGTAGTTTATGGTAACGTCTTTGGTACCAGGCCGGGCTTGGATGATGCTTTGCGTATCGCCCTTCTTTTTACCAGCAATCTGTTTTTTAATACCGTCGGCGTCGAGTTGCTGGCCAGCGGTTACTAAGCTTTTCAGCTCAAACTTCACCCCAGTAGCGGACTTGTTTTCAGTCGCATGTAAAACAGCTTTGCTCAAACCATTATCCTGAATGCTCTGCTTGCCGGTATCAATATGCTTTTTGGCTTCGGCCTCCACAACCTGCTTCAAATCGTCACTTTTAACGCCGAATTCCGAATAGGTAACTGTTACATTTACCGTAACATCACTTCCCGTGTCGTTAACATTAGGCGAACTGGTGACCGCGGGATCGCCAGCAGAGAAAGTATCAGTAATACCCGTAGCATTATCTTTATCGAA
>DATIHS010000019.1:0-2388 GCA_035480475.1 Patescibacteria group bacterium | reverse complement strand
GTTTGCCGTTGTAGCTCAGTGGTAGAGCACCTCCATGGTAAGGAGGGGGTCCGGGGTTCAAATCCCCGCAACGGCTCCAGTTGCTTAAACACATCGTATCTGTTAAACTACTCGGGTTATGGCAAAAAAAGGTGATAAACGCAAGGTGATAGGCTTGGTCAGCGAAGAGAGCGGCCAACGCAGTTATTACACACGTAAAAATACTATGAACACGCCGGATAAACTCAGCCTGCGGAAGTACGACCCTACCTTGCGCAAACATGTTTTGTACGTTGAGACCAAAAAATCGCTTGGTCGCAACGAAGTGAAACCCAAAAAATAACTACTTTTCGGGTTCGGCTTTAGCTAAATCAAGAACTGTGTTGATGTATTCCGCATGACTCCAAACCAACGGGGCAACAGATACCGGTTGGCCGTCAGTTGGATTAATTTGTTCAGACAAGACGCCACTTGGCAGCGTGTGTGCTTTGGTCCATTCAAGAATTTGCCGCGTTTTATCGAGCTGGTGTGTCCGTACATAATATTGTGCTAGCCACAGGCTTGTTACAAACCAGGGGTTACCCAGGTAAGGTGGATCAGATTCAAAATAATGGTCTTGTTCGTAACGTGGGCTGCCGCCAGCCGGCGTTTTGTTTAACATCGTATCTTCGATTACTTTTACGGTATCGTGCAAGTGATCAATATTTTTGGTATAGCCATACATCATAACAGCGTAAAGCGTTGAAATATCGAGGGTGTTATCAAAGGCAAGGGTGCCGTCGGGTTGCAACAAATATCCCTTACGCAAAAGCTTGCGCTCTGGATCATAGAATACCTCAGTACCACCTAAAATTTTGGCTGCGGCCGCCTGCCATGTCACCGCATCATCCGGATATTCAAATGCCGCCGCAAAGTCTGCCGCAACTAACAAAGCTTGGTACGTGACAGCTGCTGTATATGTTGACGTCAGGAACTTCTCTTCCCACAAGTCATAACTGGCATGGGGCAAGTTTGTGTCTTCGTCCATAAAACGCGCCAAAAAGTTAGCCGCTGGTTGTATAAAGGTCGTGTAGAGGCTCCGTACGAAGTCTTCGTCGCGGGCATATTCATAGAACTCCCCAAGCATATACAAGACCACGGCTGTTTCATCTTCTTGGATGGCTAGTTCTTTGCGTTGGTTGAGCAGCATCGGATGCCACGTGCTGCCAATGGCACGGTCCGGTTGGTATTTGTGCAGCATGTATCCGTCTGGGTGAATAATATCGCGGCAAAACTCGAAAAACTTCTTAGGTTCCTCAGTAAAACCAAGCCGAATAAGCGGCCAGATGGCATATGCACCGTCACGCGGCCACACATAACTGTAGTAGTCACGGCCATAGTTATAAATGGAGGAGTCGCAGCTGGCAATAATGCCCCCGCGTTTATCAATATGGGCTTTGATAAGCAGCAAGGACTTTTTGGTCAATTCAAGATACTCTTTGTCGACGCCATGCAGCATATTGGCACCGGTTGACAACCACTGGCGCCAATACTCACGCGTTTGCGTTAAGCGTTGTGGTAAACCATCTTTCTTTATCTGTTGATGCAGGTTTTCAGACGTGTATTGGGAATCAGCGGCGACAATCCAGTACGAAATATCGGTGCTTTCTCCCGCGGCAGTCGGACAGCAAAAACGAATAACAGAATCAACCCCGCCGTGTTCAATGGCACTCCCCGAAAGCTCACCATCTTCCGCATCCTTAAAGGTGCCTTCTTTGCCCTCAATGCCATAATTGCCAATGGCAAACTGGTCGTATACTTGGCCATCGGTCGTTTGGCCATAAATTAGCAAGCTACAGCGTCCTTTGTAGTCGAGGATGTAACTTTCTTCTGGCACGTAGAGGGCAGTATCAGCCCGGCCCGCCCGTGAAATCTCAAAGACCTGGTGCATAAAAAGGCGTAGCTCGCGTTTACTATCAGCTTGGTTGGTCAAACGAATTTGGCGGCAAAAGGCATTCACTTCGCTATCGACAAAGTCAGTAAGCGAGACCTCCACCTGTAGCTCATCACTTTGCATGCGGATATTGCTCACCAGGGCATCACTTTCAAAATCCACATTGATATCCCAACTACCGTCATCAACCCAATGAAAAATACCATCCACCCAGACGCCAATCTTGTGATGGACACTACGTGCTGTGGTCAGGTTATCGAGACCCACGTATGGGTAATAAAAATCATGGACGAGGCCGTGTTCATTTAGCCCCACCGTTAGTGAGCCGTTGCCGAGCATGACTGGACGGCCCATTAACAAACGCCTCCGTTAACCCACCCGAGTTGCGTCATATATCAATACCTTTTTCGCTCAAACGGAACTTGAGGTCGTGCCAGGCATTCATAAAGTTCGTAAAGGCTTCATACGGTGTGTCA
>DATIHS010000018.1:0-9311 GCA_035480475.1 Patescibacteria group bacterium | reverse complement strand
CATACCCGTAGCGGGTTGTGTGCGGATTGCTATCTTAGACTATATGACGACCCGAGGCTATATCAGCCCCGTGGCCAAACAAGAAGCCACAACAAAAGCGACCGCTAAGGCCTAAAGCCGTATCCACACCTGTCCCCAGGCTGTATCTCGGACACCAATGCCAAGTTCGGCAAGCTTGTCTCGAAGCTTGTCAGCTTCAGCCCAGTCTTGCTCTTTGCGAGCCGCTTCACGGGCACTTAGTATTTGCTTTTGTTCATCGCTGATGTCTGCAACTTGCGACAGCCTGAGGCCGAGGGCATCATCAACCCACTGTAGAAAAGCTTGCATAGCTGAGACGGCGTCAGGTGCTATCCCGCTTGCATTAACGCGGTCATCGAGGAAACTTAAACGCTCAAGAGCGGCCGGCGTGTTGAGGTCATTCTCTAAAGCTGTTTTGATCTCAGCTTGAACCTGATTAATTATCTGTGCCTCTACATTAGAAGTCTTGTTGGGTTGCCACACCTGTGCTGCCATGTTTTGGTATGAGGTCAGGCGGCTTTTTGCGGCTGCTAAACCCTCCCAGCTAAATTGCGATTGGGTGCGGTAATGCGACTCCAAGATATAGAGTCGTAAGGTTTCCAAGTCGTAACCTTTCGCTTCAACCTGCTCAAGGGTTATGCCGTTGTCCAGGGATTTGGCGATCTTTTCGCCTTCAACCAAGACATGGTTGGCATGCATCCAATAATGGGCAAATGGCTTGCCGCTGGCGGCTTCGCTTTGGGCAATCTCATTCGTATGGTGGACTGGAATATGGTCGATGCCACCAGAGTGGATATCAAGGGTTTCTCCTAAGTATTTGAAGGCCATGGCTGAGCATTCAAGGTGCCAACCAGGAAAGCCTTTGCCCCACGGGCTGTCCCACTCCATATCACGCTGATGGTCTTTGGGAGAGAATTTCCATAAAGCGAAGTCACTTTGGTTGCGCTTTTGCTGATTGACAGCCACGCGGGCGCCCGCTTGCTGGTCATCGAGGTCGAGTTTGGCAAAATTGGCATAGTGCTCAAACTTGCTCGTATCATAATAGACACCATCATCTATGGTGTAGGTAAAGCCTTTTTCCTCTAGTCGCTTAACCAAGTCAATTTGCTCACGAATGTGTTCGGTAGCTCGTGGCAAATAATCCGGTTGGGTGAAGTTTAATTGTTCCAAGGCCCGCACAAAATAATCCGTATAGAAGTTTGCAATGTCCCAGGCAGTCTTTCCTTCTCGCTTGGCGCCTTTTTCGAGCTTGTCTTCACCCTCGTCAGCGTCACTTACCAGGTGTCCAACATCGGTAATGTTCATGACCCATTTGGGTGTAAGGCCGCTAGCCCGAAGGACGCGCACCAAAAGGTCATACCGAACAAAAGTGAACCAGTTACCAATATGAGGATAGTCGTATACGGTTGGACCACAAGTATAAATACTTACCTCAGGTGCCCTGAGTGGCTTGATGTCGTCAATTTGTCGGGTGAGCGTGTTATACAGTTTCATTCAGTGCCTCCTCCCCAAGCTTGTTAAGCAGCTCCGTAGCAAAACGTATGCAGTCGGCTTTGATCTCTTCAAAAGTACGGCCGTCAGCTACTTTGAAGCCACTGGCGTAGGGATGGCCGCCACCACCAAAGTGTACTGCCAGGTCAGTGGCAATGGTCTTACCGTAATTGCAACGGATCTTAGCAGTAACTTTATTGTCCTTGTAGAGTTTAAAAGCAATAGCAACATCGGTTCCCTCCGTTAAGCGCATATCGTCAAGTACGAGCATTGAAGGGTTATAGGCGTGGCTGTACTTTTCGATTTCTTCCCACGGGATCGTAATTGTCGCAATACGATCATTGTCATGGTATTCCACGCGCTGCAATAATTCGCCCTTATAACGGACAAGTTCAGGGCTTTTACGCATCAGTTCTTTGCGGGCATTGTCGAGTAA
This sequence comes from Patescibacteria group bacterium, assembly GCA_035480475.1. Classification (GTDB taxonomy): domain Bacteria; phylum Patescibacteriota; class Saccharimonadia; order Saccharimonadales; family DATIHS01; genus DATIHS01. The sequence continues at coordinate 7,366 of DATIHS010000018.1, read as the reverse complement.
AGCCAGGCTCACGCCACCTTCAACGAGTTCGGCTACGATGTGGATACTACGGGCCGTGGTGCCTTCGCTGACCAAACCAAGACTATCCGACATAATTGAAACAGCTAGCATGTCCTTGGCAACGCTGTTTAATGGCCATTTACACTGTTGTGCCAACTCATAGATAATTTCGCCGGTGGCCACGGCTGGTTGGTTAATCACCAGTGTGGCAAACGGAATGCTGATGTCGACTGGGTGGTGGTCAATGACGATACACGGCCTGGTGGCTAACCAATTTTTCTGGCCGCCACGGTCAGCTGTCTCAAGTAAGCTTCCCGCACTGTTATCGACAATAATGGAGAGGTCAAAGGTGGTTGGGAGCTCATTACTCACGCGGTCCCAGCCAGGCAGGTAGTGGAGATAGGACGGCATGTCGACGCCACAATACAAGTGCGGCTCCTTACCCATATCGCCAAAAATCTGTTCGAGGGCCAAAGCTGACGCCAGGCTATCGCCATCCGGGTTATCGGCTTGGACAATAACAATACGGTGGGCAGGCTCCAAAAGGGTTTGCAGCCGGTCACGATCTTCCATGCTCATAAGTATAGCTTACAATTTCTAGAGTGCGGTGCGCCCTTCCAAAGCACGTCCAAGCGTAATCTGGTCAGCATATTCCAAATCGACGCCAACCGGCAAACCACGAGCTAGCCGCGTGATCTTCACTTTGGAGTCGTTGCCAATTTGTTGCTGTATGTAAAGTGCAGTGGATTCACCCTCCACACTGGCGTTCGTTGCCAGGATTATTTCCTTTACTTTGTCGTCTTTGATCCGATTCAAAAGCTCGGCAAGGTGGAGTTGCTCAGGACCTACCCCATCAATTGGTGAAACAAGCCCTCCTAATACATGATACGTGCCATGGAATTGGCCGGTTTTTTCGAGTGCCAGGATGTCAAACGGCTCCGCAACGACAGCTATAACGCTCCTGTCGCGATCTGGGTCGGTATATAGGTCAGACAACGCTTGCCCTTTAGGAACCAAGGCAAAAGTTTTCTGGCAGTACGCGACGCCATCATGGAGTTGGGCTATTGTTTCACTCAAGCGATTACCAGCCGACGGGTCAGCTTTCAAGAGGTAATACGCATAGCGTTCTGCCGTGCGTGAACCCACGCCCGGCAAGGTGCCGAGGGCTTCAATAACGGCTTCGAGAGCGGGTGGTAGCACGCGCATGTCTACAAGCCGAGGTCACCAAGCACGCCCATCATCGGCTGCATCTTTTCGGCGGCAATCTTCTGGCTTTCTTGGATAGCCTCTTTGACGGCATCTTCCAACCATCGTTCTAGTTGGCCAATGTCATCAAGGTCAACAAATTCGGGGTCGATATTGATTTTCTTGATTTTCTGTTCACCCGTGATTTCCACGGTCACAGCCCCGTCCCCTTTTTCAACTTCAATTACCATTTTTTGCAGTTCTTTCTGCATTTTTTTGATCTTCATCAGCATTTTAGCTTGGTCAAACCGACTCATACCTGTACCTCCCTTTGGTCAAGGTTATTGTACCAACTTCTTTCCCCAAACCGAAGGCCTTACAGGGATGAGGTTTGCACAAAAGCCGTTCTGGTGGCTGGGGTTTGCGGCCAAGCGATGAAGTAATGGTTAATATGGTAATAGCTGACTAATAGGACGGTAATCGACACGAAGGTTGTCGCAATGCCTCGGGCCAATGGGTTGCGCGGAAATACGGTAAACCACTGTTGCAGGAAGAAGGCAATACCAGCGGCAATAAATAAGTAAAGAATGGGTACTAAAGCCGACAGCGTTACTGGACCACCTAGGACGATTAATACCGAAGCAATGCCTATTACAACAAGTAAAACTTGCGTTCGTATCAGTGTGACGTGGTAGCGTAGGCTGTACAGCCCAAGCAGCAGCATGACACCGCTAAAAGCGTCCAGTACAGGTACCGGCCTCAGCCAACGGACCGGGTCAGCTGGACCCCGCCAAAACAGCGATACCGGCAGGTTCCAGGCATTTTGGCCGAGTTGTTTGATAGTTGGAGGATGAGATGGCAGCCCTAAAGCCGCGATAGCAACATCGGCAGAACGGATCACGGCGAGCAATAGCGGCAGAAGGATGAGAACGAGCACCAGGCTGGCCCCTATACGGTACCAGATGGGTACACGCTTGACTTCCCGCCAAATGGCTTTGCGTTGCCAAATAGCTAGTACCAAAAAGAACCAAACCATTCCGGGTAAATACAGGCACAGACCTAGCAACACACTCAAGACAATTAAGGCTGTTTTGTGAAGGGTGGTGAAATAGAGCCAAATCGCCGCCCAAAGGAGGGGCAAGACAAGGAAAAAGGACGCTTCTGGTGTTGCCAATCTGCCAATGTGTAAGACCCAGGCTGATGACATAAATAACCAGGTGCCTAAAATGGCGACGCGTAATGAGTACCATTCCCGCAAAATAAAGAAACAGCTCACCACTGCTGAAATGGCGAACAATGCACTCACAGCACGATAGGCGCCGACTGCATGGACCCCAAGTTTAAAGAGGATATATATTGGCACTTTATGAGCCAGATAAAGTGGGTTATTCAACAGGGCCTTACCGGAATAAATGCTCATAACGTAGCTTTGTTCCGGTGCGCTCACGCCATGGGTCAACGAACCAAGACGAAAACCAAAGACAAAACCAACCACCAACAACACCCCGAAGCACAACAAAAACGGACGCCACATTAGCCTTACCCACACCTTGAGTTTCTTCATTTGTCCTTAGTATACACTGTGCCGCTGGCTTACGACTCAAACGGTTGCGTGTGCTTGGTTTCGAGCGATCGAAACCGCTGTTTTTCCCGGTCGAAATACAACTCTAGGGCACCGGTCGGTCCGTTACGGTGCTTTTTGATTAGGATGTCAGTGACATTACGGCGGTCAGTTTCGGGATTATAGTATTCTTCTCGGTAGATAAAGGCCACAACGTCGGCATCTTGTTCAATTGAACCTGACTCACGTAAATCGGCTAACTGGGGGATCTGCGGGCTGCGGCTTTCCACTGAACGGCTCAGCTGACTGAGAGCAAGCAAAGGCACATTAAGCTCACGCGCTACGCTCTTGAGGCCGCGGGAAATCTCACTGATTTCCTGGACACGATTACCTTCCCCACCATACCTACCACCACCACTCATGAGCTGTAAGTAATCAACAATAATAAGACCGAGTTCGCGGACGTGGGCTTCCCGTCGGGCTTTGGTACGTAGTTCGCTCACGGTAATGCCGGGACTGTCGTCAATAAAAATTTCGGCTTCGCTCAGGGCTCCCATGGCCTGCCCAATCTTCTCAAAGTCAGTATCCGTTAAGTTGCCAGTGCGCAAGGCCCAGGCGTCTACACCTGACTCCATGGCCAGCATGCGGTCAACGAGTTGTTCTTTGCTCATTTCAAGACTAAAGATAAGGACAGGCTGTTTGGATTGCACGGCAATGTTGTGCGCCAAATTTAGTGCCAAAGCCGTCTTTCCCATAGACGGACGGGCGGCGAGCACAAATAAGTCGGAGCGCTGTAGACCTGCCAAGATGTTATCCATATCCTTATAGCCTGTTGGTAAACCGCGGATCTTACCCTTGTCTTTGTGTAACTCATCCAACCGGTCAAAACTTTCGCTCAAAATGGTTTCCAGGCTCGTCACATCTTGTTTTATGTGACGCTGGCTAACCTCAAACAATCGCGTCTCGGCGTCTTCAATGAGCTCCTGCAGGGCGTTGGTTTCGTTATAACTCATGCTAGCAATGTCTTGTGCGGCCTTGATGAGGCGTCGTCTGAGCGATTTTTGGGCGACAATCTCGGCATACTGCTCAACGTGTGATGCCGTCGGGACAAAATTAGTAAGCTCGGCCAAATATGACGAACCACCGCTCGCATCTAGGGTGTCACTGGCTTTCATTTGATCTGAGAGGGTTAGCACGTCTATAGGGCTGTGTTTTTCATAGAGCTTGATGATAGCTTCATAAATGTTACGATGTTTTTCATCGTAAAAGTCATCGGCCGAAACCTTATCCGCGATGCGCACTAAGGCGTCGGTATCAATCAATATCGCTCCGAGCAGGCTTGCTTCGGCATCGGTGTTTTGTGGGGGGATCGTCGGTCGGTTTGGCTCCATGTGCTAGCTATTCTACTATCTCGGCGCCACCAAAAATATTGCTAATGGTTTGTAAATTCAGCGGGTTTTCCACTTTAGTGGCTGGGCTGGGGATAACCGGTTCAAGGCGTGCATCCTTATCTACTAAACACTCAAGCGAAACGGTTTCGCCCGTGGTTTCGGCGACTATATCGAGCAAAAGTTGCTGGTTTTTACCGTCACTCAGGCGTTTTTGGTGAAAAGGAAACGCAAACGTCAGCGTTAACTTGCCCGGACTAAAGCTTGGTATCGCCATGCGGGCAATGCCATACAGCGTATTGTGGCGGCCTTTCACGGCCTGTAAAACATCTTGCCAGGTTTCGGCGTTCAAAGTTTGTACGCCTGACCGGTTGACAGTTTTAGCAGGAGCAACTGATTTGACAATGGTGGTCGAAGGTTCTGGTATTGGATTGGAGGCCTGTTTTGGTGAAGCTGATACAGCCACTTCAGCTGAAGCTACCTCTACAACTGCTTGAGTCTCCTTTATTGGAGCGCCCTCGAGCGTTACACCGAATAAAGCCAGTTCCAGCGCCAGTTGGGGATCGTATGAGCTCGGCACCATCAAAAGCTCTTGCACGAGCTGTAAGGCAGTAGCGGGCGCAAAGCGGGCTTGCTGGTTAATCAGGCCTTCACGCAGAATTTCAGCTAGTTGCTTGGCGACTTGGGGCGCCTGTGCGCCTTGGTGGCGTAGTTCTGTCATTGTCTGAGCCAAAGCAGTAATATTATGCTGTTGCATCTGGGCCAGCGCGCCTTCCAGCATGTCCTGCGGGGCTTTGCCAATAGCCTTTTGGACGGTTTCAAGCGTGATGTGGTCACTACTGTGGCGCACTTGGTCCAGCAAGCTAATGCTGTCACGAAAACTGCCTTCCCCGTGGGCGGCAATGAGTTCCAACGCCGCATCATCAATTTTTACCTTCTCGTCTTTGGCGATTTGTTTCAAGTGAGTCACTACCTTATCACGGGCAACTGGCTTAAAAGTAAAGCGTTGGGTGCGGCTCACAATTGTCTCGGGCACCTTATGACTTTCAGTAGTGGCAAGGATAAAAATGGCGTGGGCCGGCGGTTCCTCAAGTGTCTTGAGCAAAGCGTTAAACGCCTCCTTGGTCAACATATGGACTTCATCAATGATGTAGACCTTATATTTAGCACTTGTGGGCGCAATATTCACCCGTTCTTTCAGGTCGCGGATTTCATCAATACGACGGTTGCTCGCGGCATCGATCTCAATAATATCTAGCTGGGTCGCTTCCTCGTCGTATGGCAGGTTGTTGACTTCGTGAGCCAGGATGCGGGCAATACTTGTTTTACCGACACCACGTGGCCCAGTAAACAGGTAGGCATGGCTAATGGCATTTTGTTGAATGGCGCGGCCTAGTGTGTCAGTTATATGTTCCTGACCAACAACTTCCGACAGTTTTTTCGGTCGGTATTTCCTGTACAGCGCCTTCCCCATAGGCCACTTATTATACGCCCGCTGTGTATGTTACGGCCAGCGTTTAAATGCGGTCTTGGTGGTATTCGGCTTCAGCCATCATTCTGTCAATGAGCGGTTCATATTCACGACGAGCTTGTTCCCCACGAATGGCACCACTCCCTGCAAAGTACAATGCACCGACACCTAAACCGGTTCGAAGGGCAGGATTGTCCGTGTCGTTAATCGCAACTGCTAAGCCAGCGCCAGCCAGTTTTTCGGCCATTGCCTCTTTGCCCGCTGCACTTGCTGGCAGCGACAAACGCTCGCCGCTTACCTCACTGTATTGTGCATTTCGGTAAAGCGCCCATCCGGCTTTCAACCCTTCTTGGCCAAGGATCATACCCATAGCAGCTTTTCCTGCAAGATTAACACGCGGTGCTCTCATGGTCGCAGCACCAATAATGAGAAGCGCACTGGCATCGGCGTACGTATCCCAGGGTGCTCCGTGTTCGGTGGCGCCGTAGCCCATGCCTGGTAGGCATTTGTCAATTAAACGCGCCAGCTTACCTTCCATATCTGTGGCTGCGGCGATTGCAAAAAGCGGAAAAGCGCCCTTTTCTCCACGAATTAGCATCGCGGCTGCCTGCGCGGCAAGTATCGGTCGTGAGATAGTAAGAAGATCGGCAGGTGTTACCGGTTTATCGTTTCTGTGGTCTTCGTACGCAAATTCTTCTTGTGTTTTAACACCACCAATAAAAGGTCGAAATATTCCCATAATAGGGGTACTTTAACAGATAATTACTTTGTTTGCAAGTTATAAAGCGGCTTCGAGGGCGGCCCACTCGGCGTGGGTTTCGTCTTCAGGTACATTGACGCTGACTTGGTCACCAGGCTTGGCTTTGAAGTAGGTCACACTGGCAAGCAGCACCCGGTACATCTTGCCATTTACGTCTACATAATAATGGCCGTTTTCCAGTTTAAGGATGCCGACGAGTTGTTTGCGAGGCACGGGCCCAATCTGCTTATACAAGAATGAACCGTCTTCAGAGATGGTAAGCTTCAAAATATCACCTTGGACAAGCTTTGACTTACTGGCATAGTTGGCTGGTACTGGATAATTCTTGCCATCCGATCCGACCATGGCTTGGCCATCAAAAACGCCTTCAATAATCTTGCCTAGGGGTTCATCTTTAATACTGGCTGCAACTGCAGGGTCTTCACCGACTAAGCTCAAAAGCAATTCCTTGGCAGCCGCCAAGCTCGTTTCGGCCTCTTGAATCAGGGATTTTAGCCGTTTGATTTGTTTTTCAGGAACTTCTGCCATTTGTCTTCGTCTCTCGTGATAAAGTGTTTATTTAGGTACACTTCTGGCCATACCGTACCATGCCGCCCCCGTCAAGTCAAAAAATAAAAGACAAGCTGTGGATAACGTAGAACACTTAGGTTTGTGAATTAAGTCTGCGAACTCTTTTAAGGAGTTCAAATCCAAGTGGTGTTGACAATAGCGGCAACTGTAGAATTACAAACGCACCAACAGCAGGATTGTATGCATCTGTTTCACTGAGAACATTCGGTATGTTTCGAATAATACAGGTACCTCGTTGCTGCACGTTTGTGGTATATAACTCACCTAGGTAACAGCCATATTCAACCGAGGCGCCTGCATAATTTTGTGGATACCAATAATAGTTATTGAGAATGATGTTAAGGATGAGAAGTGTCGCAATACCACTGATCAGCCAAGCCCCAAGCAACCATCTGCGCTCTTTCGTTACAAACAGGAAAACGATTACAGCT
>DATIHS010000017.1:0-13154 GCA_035480475.1 Patescibacteria group bacterium | reverse complement strand
TATTGAGACATCCCATGATTTGGCAACAATTTCAGCATTGGCCGCGAATCATGGCACGCTGGACACCATGCACAAAGAAGTTGGTGTCTTAGCTGATAAGCTCCGTGCTCATCCCAAGGCTGCAGCGAAAGTTATAGAAGTTATTGATCTAACCAGCGAGCTTATTGCAGCCTAGCTAGGAAGTGGGAAGACTTTTACGAAGTCTTTGATTTCGTCGTGAAGTTTGGCGAGAATTTTATCGTCATTGCGGTTTTGGATGGCTTGTTCAATCCACTGCGCAACCTGTTGCATTTCGGCCTCTTTCATACCACGTGTCGTGAGGGCTGGTGTGCCAAGGCGAATTCCTGACGGGCTAAATGGTGGCCGGGGGTCAAACGGCACCGTGTTCTTGTTAACAGTTATACCGGCTTTGCTGAGGGCAGTTTCGGCATCGGCACCAGTAACGTCTTTATTCGTGAGATCAATCAATAACAGATGGTTGTCTGTGCCACCAGTGACGAGCTTGAAATCCTTTTTGAGCAGCTCTTCGGCCAAGGTTTTGGCATTCTTCACAATCTGTTGCCCATAGGCTTTAAAGGCTGGGGTTGAGGCTTCTTGCAGAGCAACCGCAATCGCGGCCGTTTGATGGTTGTGGGGACCGCCTTGTAAGCCAGGGATGATGGCACGGTCGATCAATGTCGGAAGATTTTCTTTGGTCCGTTCGACTTTTTTCAGTGGCGTCGAAGGGTTGCCGTTGCAGAGGATCAAAGCGCCTCGTGGTCCGCGCAGGGTTTTATGCGTGGTTGTCATGATCACGTCGGCTATTCCTACCGGAGACGGATGGGCTCCTGCTACAACAAGCCCTGAGATGTGTGAAATGTCGGCAATGAGCCACGCGCCGCACAAGTCGGCGATTTCGCGCAGACGTTCCCATTCAAAAATGCGCGGATAGGCAGTGGCACCCACAAAAATGAGTTTCGGCTTATGTTCCTTCACAAGCTTGGCCATCTCGCCGTAATCCAAATAGCCGTCTTGGCCCGTATGGTATTGCACCGAGTTATAAATGGTGCCAGAAAAGTTGACTTTGAGCCCGTGGGTCATGTGGCCGCCAAAGTACAAAGCCATACCCATGACCGTGTCGCCAGGATCGACAAGGGCAAAGTAGATTGCTTGGTTGGCTGGTGAGCCCGAATAGGCTTGGACATTCGCATGGTCTACACCAAAAAGTTTCTGGGCCCGATCGCGCGCCAGGTTCTCTACCACGTCAACGACTTCACAGCCACCGTAGTAGCGCATGCCCGGATAACCTTCTGAATACTTATCCGTAAGTCGGGAGCCTAAGGCTTTCAGTACATCACCCGAAGTATGGTTTTCACTTGGAATCATTTCCAGGCCTTCTGTTTGGCGCTGGACTTCTTTTTTTATCAAATCCGCAATGGCTTTGTCTTGCATAATAACTCTCCTCAATACTTGTTTATAGTCGTGTTTTTGGAACAAGTATTGTTGCTAGATCATGGCCACATTCTACCAGGCTTTGTGATGGTTTAGAAAATACTTGATATTTATACCGCTGGTGATATCATAATCTGGCAATGCAGACCACAAATGAAAAAATTGGACAACTTATTTACCAGATACGACAAGAGAGGGGCCTAACTCAGGCCGCTTTTGCTCGAAAACTTGGCACCAGCCAGAGCGCCGTAAACCGCATTGAACACGGCAAGCAAAACCTCAGCCTGGAAACGCTTGGCCGCATTAGTGACGTTTTACACAAACCACTCATTTCGTTGAGTGGTGGTGCAGTCAATTTGCGCGTTGAAGGCGGCCACGAGCTACATGGCAGCGTTGAAACACGTACTTCAAAAAACGGTGCTGTCGGTCTTTTGATGGCTTCCCTGCTGAACAAAGGTACCACGCGATTAAAACACATGCCACGCATTGAAGAGGTTAACCGCTTAGTTGAAGTGTTAATAAGCATCGGCGTACACGTAAAGTGGTTGCCAGGCAATGACTTGGAAATTAGGCCGCCCGAAAAATTGCAGCTAGAAAAAATTAACGCTACCGCTGCACGTAAAACCCGAAGCGTTATTATGATGATCGGGCCGCTCATGCACCTGTTTAAAGAGTTTAAGATCCCTTACGCTGGTGGCTGTAAACTTGGAACCCGAACCGTCCAGCCCCACCTGTTTGCCCTGGAGGAATTTGGCGTGAGTATTGTGGCCAAGTCGGGCTATTACCACATTGGAGTCAAAAAACAGCATCCACAGCAAGTCGTTCTCTACGAATCAGGTGACACCCCAACCGAAAACTTGCTTATGGCAGCCTCCAAGCATGAAGAAGAAACGGTCATTAAGATGGCGAGCGCCAATTACGCCGTCCAGGATTTATGCGGCTTTTTGCGCAAACTGGGAGTCAAAATTGAGGGCGTTGGCAGTACAACCCTACGGGTAAAAGGCGTCAAGGACATTAAGAAAAATGTTACTTACTACCCAAGCGAAGACCCGGTTGAGGCCATGACGTTCATCGCTGCTGCCGTGACGACAAACTCTAAAATCACCATTACCCGGGCACCGATTGAGTTTTTGGAGCTTGAACTATTGAAGCTCAAGAAGATGGGCTTAAAGTTTGATGTTTCACCTTATTATCTGGCCGAGAATAACCTCACCCAGCTGGCTGACGTCACCATACACAAACACAATGGTAGCTTGACGGCCCTCGAAGACAAGATCCACCCCAACCCCTATCCAGGCTTGAACATCGACAACCTGCCCTACTTTGTGCCGATTGCTGCCGTGGCCAAGGGCCGCACGCTCATCCACGACTGGGTGTATGAAGAACGGGCGCTATACTATACCGAGCTGCGTAAGTTGAACGCGAATGTTACCTTAGCCGACCCGCATCGTGCCTATATTGACGGGCCAACAAAGTTCAGCGCGGCCGATATTGTGTGCCCACCTGCCCTGCGCCCCGCCGTATTGTTACTTATAGCCATGCTCGCCGCACCTGGTATTTCTATTTTGCGCAATGTCTATTCCATCAATCGTGGTTACGAAGATTTAGCTGACCGGCTCAATAGCCTTGGGGCGCAAATCACCGTAATGCACGAGCTCTAAGTTAATTGCTGTGCTATAATCACCCCTGTTCGCGGGTATAGTTCATCGGCTAGAATGCGAGTTTTCCAAACTCGAGAGGAGAGTTCGATTCTCTCTACCCGCACCAGAACGTTCGGCCCTGGTAGCTCAGCTGGATAGAGCAGAGGACTTCTAAGCCTAAGGTCGCAGGTTCGAATCCTGCCCGGGGCGCCAAGCGTATGCAAAAGATTACTATTGTTACTGGAAATGCCGGCAAGCTTCGTGAACTTGAAGCCATGGCAGGTGGTCAACTTGATTTTGCTATGCAAAAACTTGAGCTCGTCGAAATTCAAAGTTTGGATTTGGAAGAAATCGTAAAAGACAAGTTGGAACGGGCGTTTGCACAGATTAAGACCCCCGTTATCGTAGACGACGTTGCTGCTGGACTCGATGACCTTGAGGGTTTGCCCGGCCCATTTATAAAGTTTTTCAATGACAAACTCGGCGGCGATTCGCTCTATCAACTGGCGGGTAAAAAAGAAGCTCCGGTAAGTGTCCGTTGTATTGCCGCCTATTATGACGGCAAAACCATGCTTTTTGGCGACGGCCGATTAAAAGGGACGGTCGTTGCTCCACGTGGAACGAACGGTTTTGGGTTTGACATTTGTATTGCCCCTGAAGGCGAAACACGCACGATGGCCGAAATGACCGAACAAGAAAAAATGCAAATCAGCCACCGCGGCCGCGCTTTTCGCTCGCTACTTCAGCAACTAAAAGATTTGTAAAACAGGGGTCTTTACGATATAATCACCCCTGTTTTGGCGGATGTAGCTCAGCTGGTTAGAGCGCTGGATTGTGGCTCCGGAGGCCGTGGGTTCAAATCCCATCATTCGCCCCAAAATTATTTCTCGAGATTATTTGGCAGCGGCAATACAATTTTGAAAGCTGTGCCTTGGTTGTTGCTTGTAACAGATATATTGCCTCGAAAGTCGTCCTCGATCATCCTTTTAGTAATGGTAAGCCCGAGACCGGTGCCACGGTTGCTGTCTTTGGTTGTATAGAATGGTTCAAAGATGTGTACTAACTGGTCTTCGGTCATACCTTTGCCAGTATCACGAACTGTAATATGAATGTTGGTTTGGTGCTTCCGAACAATGATGCTGATTACGCGTCGCCTTTGTAACGATACATCGCCATACGCGTCAATGGCGTTGACAATCAGATTGGAGAAAATTTGGCTAAAGCGTATGCTATCGCCAACTAGGAATATTGCTGCTGATACTTTAAGGTCAGGCTTTATATGCTTTTGTCTAAGTTGTGGGCTCAGGAAAGAAAACACGCGTTTGATCTCTTCAACAACATTAAACGAACGCACTTCACTTTGGTTTCTAAGCTGGCGGCGGGCATTGTCAACATATTGTTCCAGATAGGAGATATTGTGTCGGGCGTTGTCTATCAGTTTAGACTGCCCGCTGTTTTTTAACTGTTCTAAATTAAGGGAAATGGACGTGAGCGGATTTGCTAACTCATGCAACAAAGTTGAACTGATGCGGCCAAATTCAGCAAAGCGGTTGAGTTCCTGTAGCTTTTCAACATGAGCCATCTCCAGTTCGTTGGTTCGCTCACGTACTTTCATTTCAAGAGCCTTGCGCTCTTTGCGCAGCTGCTGCTCTGAAGCCCTTGTTCGCATGAGTATTCGTTTCGTTTTGCGGTTCAAAAGCATGCTGAAGGCAAGTGTTACAACCAACAAAATCCATGGCAAGAAAATGTAAAGGTTCTTTAACACTGAAATCTCAGTCACCCTTTAATAATATGTTTGTCATGCATTGGAGGGTGTTGGAAATTGCTCTCCAGGCCCTTTTCATTGGCATCAAGTTTGTAGCCCACACCGTGAATTGTCTTAATGAGGTGGCCTCCGAACGGCCGATCAACTTTATCCCGCAAGTGTTTGATATGCACGTCTACGACATTTGCCCACAGTTCTTCGTTCATATCCCACACGTGTTCCAAAATCATCGCCCGTGTGAGCGTTTGGCCAGCATTACGCATTAAGTACTCCAGGACGTCAAATTCCTTGCGCCGCAAAGGAATATCTTGCGAACCACGTTTCACAGAACGTCCGGCTGGATCTAGTAGCAGATCACCAACGGCAATACCTGGCTCCTTACGTGATGTCAGGTTATGGCGTAAAGCCACCCGTATACGCGCCTTTATCTCTTCAAGGCTGTAGGGCTTGGTAATGTAGTCGTCGGCTCCCATATCGAGCAAACTGACTTTATTTTCAGTATCATCACGCCCCGTTAAGATCAGGATGGGCGCCTTAACGCCCCGTTGACGGATGGATTTATACACTTGCTCCCCATCTACATCTGGGAGACTTAGGTCGAGCAAAATACTGTCATACATGGTCGCTTCGGTTTTGGCTAAGCCATCCTGGCCGCTCAGCGCAATGTCGACGGCGTAAGTCGGCTTCAAGCCTGTTTGCAGCGCTGAAGCAATTTGGCGGTTATCTTCAATGATTAATACTCTCATCCAGCTGCTTACTATGACAGTCATTTATTAAAAATTCATTAACTTTTGCTAAAAAAGTTATGTTTATCTCTTAGGTTATGTCCCGCTTACTAGTGGTCGCACCCTCAACTCCTTGATATACTGAAAACAAAGCAATTTAGGGAGAACACATGCTGAAAAAGGTCAGTCGTTTCTTTAGACAGTACAAGCAACTGGGCTTTGTGATCATTACCGTTGTAGCCGGCGGCGTTTTGGACGTCCTGGGTTACCACACATGGGCTCACTGGATTTTGGGGACAAGTGCGCTGCTGAATGTTATTCCTTTGCTTTGGGGTATGGTGGAAGACATCCGTGACGGAAGCTATGGCATCGATATTTTAGCCGCCACGGCTATTGTTACGTCAGTCTTATTACACGAATACTGGGCGGGTATGGTTATTGTGCTGATGTTAACTGGTGGTGAATCGCTGGAAGATTACGCTGAACACCGCGCCAAACGAGAGCTTTCCAGCCTGCTTGAGCGTAAACCCAAGCAAGCACACGTTAAACGCGGTAAGCGCACGATAGATGTACGCGCAAGTGAAATCATCATCGGTGACAAGGTAGTCATTTTACCAGGTGAAGTCGTTCCGGTGGATGGTGAGATTATTGAGGGTAGTTCCAGTTTTGATGAATCAGATCTAACCGGTGAAAGTGTGCCTATTACCAAGCAAGTCGGCGACCCGCTGATGAGTGGCGCCGTTAACATCGAAGGAGCTATTACCGTACGGGCTACCCACACCGCCGATGAAAGCCAGTATGCCCAGATTATTAAATTGGTTAAGTCAGCTGCAGCTTCACAATCGCCTTTTGTACGTTTGGCTGATCGCTATAGTATCCCCTTCACCGTTGTTGCTTTCATTATTGCAGGAGCAACCTGGCTAGTAAGTGGCCACGCAATTCGTTTTCTGGAGGTCATAGTGGTGGCCACCCCTTGCCCACTCCTTTTAGCTGCACCGATTGCACTAATTTCAGGCATGAGCCGTTCAGCCAAACATGGCATTATTGTTAAGACAGGCTCATCCCTGGAGCGACTGGCTGAGGCGGAAACAGTGGCCTTCGATAAGACGGGTACCCTAACAAAAGGGACCCCAGTCGTTGACAACGTGACCACCTTTAACAAATTTACGAAGGCCGAAGTTTTGCGCTTTGCTGCTGCAGTTGAACAAAACTCAACGCATGTTTTAGCTAATGCGATTGTTGCTGCAGCCCAAAAGGTTAATACCAAGGTAAGCAGTGCTAAACAGGTGAGAGAGGTGGCTGGTAACGGCTTAAGGGGGCGCTTGCAAGGCAAGACCATCCACGTTGGCCGACAAACGTACCTCGAAACAGAAGGCATTGCATTACCCAAGGCTGCCGCTGCAACCAAACATAAACAAACCGCTACGTACGTTGCGGTCAACAACAAGTTGGTGGGTATTATTACCTTCACTGATGAGCTACGGCCTGAAACTAAGGGCATGCTTAAACAACTGCGCAAGTTGGGCATTCGTCATACTTTAATGGTAACGGGTGACAATGCGAACACCGCTCAAGCAATTGCCAAGCAAGCGGGGATTGAACAGGTCATTGCAGATGCTTTACCAGGGGATAAAATTCATGCTATCGAGAATATTAAAGAACGGCCGGTTGCCTTTGTGGGCGACGGTGTAAACGATGCGCCGGTACTCACGGCTGCTGATGTAGGGATCGCCCTTGGTGCGCGTGGTTCGACCGCTGCCAGCGAATCAGCTGATGTCGTCATTATGCTAGATGACATTACGAAAGTTGCCAGCAGTATAGCAATTGCCAAACGCACCTTTTTTATTGCCCGGCAGAGCATTTTGGTGGGAATTTTCATAAGCGTTGGCCTGATGGCCATTTTTGCGACTGGACATTTTAAGCCTATCTACGGGGCAGCGTTGCAGGAATTAGTGGACGTTACCGTTATCTTCAACGCCCTTCGGGCCCACACTGCCGGTAACCGTAACGCTAGCTAGCGGCTAACAGTAGTACCACCAAAATTGGAATAACCATATTATCAGAACCAAAGATACTGACGTTTTCACCCAGGGTCACTAGGGGTGGCAGTAGTAGGATAATTGGCCAAAACGCCGGTTGAAGCTGGCCGAAGTGGACAATGCCAATCATGATGGCAATTGAAACAGCGTAAAAAGCCAAGGACCCGGCCAACGATTTGGTTTGTCCAAATACTTTGTAAGAAGTGCTCTTGCCGTAGCGCTTCCCCACCAAAGCTGCCGCCGCATCGGCTAGTCCCAAATGCAACATGGCCGCCAGGAAGATCCATTTGTTCGGGTGCATGAGCGCTACAATGACAACTCCCGCCACGGTAAAGAAATCACCCCAGGAGACGCGTCCAACCTGATATAACCAGCGCAACAAACGGTAGCGACGGACCAATAACATCTCTATGAAAAGCAAGAGTTCAAAGGCGATGATCCAACGGTAGCTAATAAAAAATGGTGCCATACCAACGAGTACCCCATGTACCGCATGGAAGGTTTTGCGCGAGTATTCATTACTTAGGTGCAGTTTATTGCGCAGGAGTTCGTAGACGAGCAAATAGAGCAGTCCAGCAGCCACAATCAGCAAAAATGTAAGCATTATAGCTATTATACAAGTTAGTCAGTTCGAAAGCGGCAATTCTGGTCGGGGTGAGAGGACTTGAACCTCCGACCTCAGCGTCCCGAACGCTGCGCGCTAGCCAACTGCGCCACACCCCGATGTATCAATACTCGGAGATTATAGCAAACCCAACCAGCACAGTAGCCGATTGATGCGGCAAATTACAATTCTACTTGTTATTTGCGTGTTTGGTGGTCGCGGTCTGCAACCGTCTGATGGGCTGGTGCCAACAGGTGCGGGAGGGTGTTGATGGCGAGGAGGAGGACGGAAAGGATTATGACGATTGTTAGTAAGGCGGGTAAACCAAGTGTTAACATGGCTTCTCCATTTAATTTTGCCTTACCATTCTACGACCGCTTAAGCGTTTTGGCAAGAGGCTTAATGGACCTCTGTTACCAGATACATAAACAGGAAAACCGCAACTATGATACCGGTCATTAGGACAATGAGCATGCTAAAAAGGCTGGAATCTTTGCCATCGGCCTTTATGAAGCGGGGTGAGTTCGATACACCCTTGTGGGGATAGCTTGTATAGCTCATCCTCCCAGCATAGACGGCGAGCCTAACTTTTACCGTCATATTTATGACAGAGGTGCTGTGGACTTAGCTACACAAAACCTGTAAGCAAGAGGCAAAAAGAAAAGCCTTTATAAGGCTTTTGGTCGGGGATAGAGGACTCGAACCTCCGACCTCGCGGTCCCAAACCGCGCGCGCTAGCCAACTGCGCCAATCCCCGAGATGATAACGAGCTAAAATTATAAGCTACTTCTCTGTTTTTTGCCAGCTGTTTGTGGATGCATGCTTGGATTTATGATATAATAAACCTATGCGGTACGCCTCTATCTTCCTGACGATTCTTTTCATATGGGTCGCAGTTATCCTCATGGCGCTCACCAGGCATAATGCTTCTGAAATTTTTGAACTTTACTTGGCGGTGATGGCTTGCACCCTCGCCCTGTTTTTAATTGGATTCAGGAGTAAATGACATCTAAAAGTGCGGCCGCGATTAAGCGTCATCGGACGGTAATTCTCGCCCGCCTTGTTACACGTGCCTATTACCTATACAAACGAGGTAAACGCGACCAGATGTACCACGAAATTTATGCCACCTTTGTCCAACTCGGTGGTGTTTATATTAAATTCCTACAAGGGGTTTTATTGCGTTCTGAAGCAATGCGCCGATGGCACAATCCTGACCGCTTAAACGTTTTTGAAAACCTGGATACCGAGCCACTTGATGTCATTGCAATTTTGCAAACGGAACTTAGCCCAGAAAAGCTAAAGCAAATCAAAGCCATTCAGCCCCAACCATTTGCCGCAGGCAGTTTTGGACAAGTGTATTACGGTGAGCTTGCGGACGGCACACAAATTATTGTTAAAGTTTTGCGTCCGATGATTCGGGAATTACTCCGTTATGACTTACGCCTACTCGGTCTTTTTGCCAAGCGCTTTTACAAACAATTTTCGCCGAATATGGACTATAACTTTAACGAAGCGGTCAAAGACTTTACCCAGGCGACGTTGCGTGAAACTGACTATATCACCGAGGCTAATTTTGCCAACGAGTTGTTCCAATATTATCAACATCACCCCAAACTCGTTATTCCACAAACGTACCTTGAATTGTGTACGCCTAATATTATTACCCAACAGTACGTTGGCGGTTTGTCCGCTGCCCAGCTGCTTAAATTGCAACAGCAGGGGGTGGATCCGAAGACTTACGTGGCCGAACAAATTGGCTCAGACTTAGATGTTCAACTCGAAATTCTGGGCGTTGAGGAAATGAGCGGCATTTTTCACCTGACACGTATTCAGGGTGATCCTCATCCGGGCAATATCAGGTTACTTCCAGATAATAAAGTTGGGATGATCGATTTTGGGATTGCTGCTATGACCCCACAAAACAAAGCTGCCTTTTTTGGTTTGATCAGTGAATGGAACCGTTTATATAGTGACAACACACGCATTGGCAATTTGTTTGAGCAATTCATACGTTTCTTTGTGAGTGACTTGTACCGTGCCCTGAAAAAATTAAGTAGTATGCGGCCGACTGAAAACAACGAGGATTATACCCGTCACGTTGGTAAAATTGCCCAGGAGACTTTTGTAAAAAACACCGGCAACGCCGACATTTTACCAATGTTACAGGACGGCCGCGTCTTACAGATCATTAATCAAATGGTCAACAAAGATAATCGTTTTGGACTGGTGATGAAGTTGGAAGCTTCGGAAATGCTACGAGCCGCCCAAACCTACATCACGCTTGTAGAAACGCTGGGTCGGCGCAACGTTGTTTTGCCCAATGTTTTTCAGAAAGTTGTGGCACATGTGGAAGCCGAATTTCCTGGCTTGGCCCATCAGAATGATGCAGCTATGAGTGTTGGCCAAGCGCTTGAGACTGTCGCAAATTGGCTGGAGCGCGTTGCTGAGCGTGACCCAGTTTTGTTCCAGCAGCTTTTAGCCCGTATTCGCCCCCAAGCTGTTACTATTAAAGATGTAGAAGCACCCACAGAGGTTAAGGTTTAGGAGTTCATATGTTTAAAGAATTCATACTTTTTATAAAATACCCCTACACCGCCGCAATCATTGCGACGATTTGGTTGGGAAGCGCTGCATTATTGGCAATGAGTGATGGTTTATCGGTGGTTAGAGTAGTCGTTATCAACCTGTTTGCAAGCGTTTTTATTGCCCTCTTCGGCTTTACCGGCCAAAAAGAGCTCTAGATATCGTAGCTTCCAAAACTATTGAATAAGACCGGTTTGCCTGAAAGCTTCAAAGGCCATCAGGGCTGTGACTTTGGCATCATCCAACGGATGGTGGGGCACAAAGGAACCGGATGCTTTAACTTTATTTAGCAACTGTCCTTTAGATAATGATTTGTTGGTAACCATCAATAGCAATGAACTTAAATCCAAGACCGGGTAGGGATGCTGCCAGTAGCGTGTTTGCAAATCAGCTTCTTGGCAATCTATCAAAAAGCGGTGCTCCACCGGATAGCCATTGTTCACCAACACATAGTCTGCTTCTGGCTCAACCGTCAGATACCAGCGCCAAAAAGCTTCCCGTAACGCTTCGTAGGTTTGGTGGGAGATGGGCATGTTCGTTATAGCGGGCAAAATATTTTGTTGGACCCAGGGGTCGGTTGGCCCTTGGATTGGACATCTCGCAACAAACGTTTCGGTTACTGCGCCACTCGCATCTATCAAGACGGCTCCAACGGCGAAAGCCTGTCCATGAAGCCCATTGGCCTCGAGATCAAACGCAAGCAATTTTGTTTTGTCACTTATAGGTGGCAATTTGGCAGTTTTAGAAAATAACGCAGCCATGGTTACTCGACTGGCAGATCTCTGGCCACTTGGCTACCTAAGCCAAAAATAGCCCCAAGCAAGGCAATAACGCCACCAGCAATGGCACTAGCAATGATAAATACCAGGATACCTAGGATTATGAGTACGATCGCCACTACCAAAGCTTGCCTACGGAATTTGTTCGGGCTCGGGTCAACAATAACTTTTTTGGGCTCCGCCATATCTAAAAGAATTTTAGCAGAAAAAGCTTGCTGATTGCTTATTTCGCGAATTCGATGGCACGCGTTTCACGGATGACGTTAACTTTTATGGTACCTGGGTATTGCATAGTACTTTCAATTTTGGTCGCAATGTCACGGGCGAGCTTGATTGCACTCAAGTCATCAATCTGTCCCGGCTTAACAAACACGCGGACTTCACGGCCGGCGCTGATGGCATAGGACTTCTCGATGCCCTCAAAACTGTTAGCCACATTTTCAAGGTCTTTCATGCGCTCGGCAAAGTTTTCGGCGCTGATGTTGCGGGCCCCGGGGCGGGAAGCGCTAATGGCGTCAACAACGCGTACGACTAACGCTTCGGTTGTCGTTGCTTCAACGTCGTCATGGTGCTGTTCAGCCGCCAGAGCTACTTCTTCTGGCGCACCGTACTTGCGTAACATTTCACCACTAATATGGTGGTGTTTGCCTTCCATTTTGTGTGTCAGGGCCTTGCCAAGATCATGTACGAGCGCAGCATATTTAGTTGTTTTAACATTCGCGCCAATTTCTTCGGCAATAATGCCGGCAATGTGGGCCATTTCCGTGCTATGTTTCAGGACATTTTGGCCATAGCTAGTGCGGTATTTAAGTTCGCCAAGCAAGTGCAAGATTTCTTTAGGGATGCCGATAATGCCAACTTCACGGGCAGCATCTTCTCCAGCATGCATGACATCTTTTTCCACTTGCTTTTGGGCTTTTTCGACAACTTCCTCAATACGGCCAGGATGTACGCGGCCATCCTTCAAAAGCATCTCAAGGGCCTGGCGGGCAACTTCGCGCCTGACAGGGTCAAAGCTACTCAGCACAACGTAACCGGGGGTATCATCAACCATAATGTCTACACCGGTCGCTCGCTGCAAGGCCTGGATATTACGCCCTTCCTTACCAATGATGCGGCCTTTCATTTCTTCGTCTTCCAGTTTGACGGCAGTCACTGTGCGCTCGGCAGTGACTTCACTGGCCATCCGCTCCATGGCCTCAACAATAACAGCCCCTGCTTTTTCTTCGGCAAGGTCTTTGGCCTCGACCTGTAGCTTGGCAATTAGGCTCGTTAAATCTGACCGGATGTCACGTTCCGTCATTTGCATCAGTTTTTCGGCGGCCTCAGCTTTTGTAAGCTTGGCGATCTTCTCGAGCTTATCCTGCTGTTTGCTACGGATGTCACGAATTTCGTTCTTGAGGGCTTCGACTTCGTCTTCACCTTTGCGTAAACCCTCAGCGCGTTTGTCGAGTTCGTCGAGTTTCTTATCGAGCGTTTCTTCGCGCGAAAGTAGGCGCTGTTCAATGTCTTTCAGCTCTTTTCGACGCGTTTGCTCCTCTTTGCGGGACTCTTCAGCCGACCGTAGAGCTTCCTCACGAGCTTC